>JBMOMI010000056.1:0-6294 GCA_049325235.1 Actinomycetota bacterium
TCGCCGGGTACGAGGACGCCGTCGCCGCCTCGCGCAGGGCGGCCGACGAGCTGCGCAGGGCGCGGCGCGAGCGCCGGCGCGAGGTCCCGGTGGACGAGCCGTACGACGCCGTGACCGAGGCGCTGACGCGGCTCGTGCGTGCCGCGGAGCACGGGCACCAGCTGGCAGTCGGACCCCTGACGGGGCTGTCCCCCACCGCGGTCAAGCGACGGCTGGGCACCCAGCCGGCCCGAGCCTGGTACGGCCGAGTCGTCGCCGCAAGGGCGGCGCTGCAGGAGCACCTGCTCGCCGCCGGCCCGGACGTCTCGGTCCGGCAGCCGGAGGGCGTCCCGACCGACGGCTCCGTCGACCTCGGGCCCTTCTGGCCGGTCACCGACTACCTGGACATCACCGCACAGGCCCCCCGCAGGCCGGGCCGGCGCCCGCCTCGACCGACGCACGCTGCAGCCGTCCCCGACCAGCGCGCTGCCGAGGACGGCGGTGGTCAGACGACCCGAACCTCAGCGCCGGCTGCGCGCAGCGCCTCCACCTCCGCCGTCGGGGCGGTCGGGTCGGTGACGACCATGGACACCTGGTGAGCGTCGCAGATGCGGGCGAAGGTACGGCGTCCGAGCTTGTCGCCGGTCGCCACGACGACGACGGCGTTGGCCCGGCGCACCATCAGGGCGTTGACTCCTGCCTCCCCCTCATGGACGCAGGTGGCTCCACCGGCCGCGGAGACGCCGTCCACGCCGAGCACGAGAAGGTCGAGCCACAGCTCCTCGAGGACCAGGGTGGCCAGGGGGCCCGTCAGCTCGTAGGACTGCGGACGCGCCACCCCTCCGAGCGTGACGGTGCGGATGTGCGGCCGGAGCACCATCTCGCACGCGATGTTGAGTGCGTTGGTGACGACGGTGAGCGCCGGTCGGCCGGACGCGGCGGCGATGTCGGTGCGGGCGGCCAGGCGGCGTGCCGTCGCCGACGTCGTGGTCCCTCCGTTGAACCCCACGACGGTCCCCGGCTTCACGAGGTTCGCCGCGGCGCTCGCGATCCGCTCCTTCGCGCTGTCCGACTCTGCGGAGCGGTACCGGGCGGGCAGGTCGTAGGCGACCGCGGTGGCCACCACCCCGCCGTGCGTGCGGCTGACGAGCTGCTGGCGCGCCAGCTGGGTGAAGTCCCGGCGCACCGTGGCCTCGGAGACCCCGAGCTCGGCCGCGACCTCGCTCACGGACAGCCTGCCGCGTTCAGCGAGCAGGTGCAGCAGCGTGCTCCAGCGCTGAGAGCGGTCACGGCCCTCACCGTCGTCCGCAACGGTGGCGGTCACTTGATCGCCCCGGCCGTGAGCCCGGCGACCAGCCGCTTCTCGATGAGGGCGAACAGCAGCACCACGGGCACGATGCCCACGACGGAGACCGCGAACACGTACTGCCAGGCCGACTCGTACTGCCCCACGAACTTGGTCAGGGCGACGGACAGCGGCTGGTTCTCGGCAGTCGTCAGGATGACGAGACTGGCGGCGAACTCGTTCCAGGCCGCGACGAACGTGAAGATGATCGCCGTGACGATGCCCGGCCACACCAGCGGGAGCGTGACGCGCCGCAGGATCTGCAGGCGCGAGGCGCCGTCCAGCATCGCCGCCTCGTCGAGCTCGGCCGGCACCGAGGCGAAGAAGCTGTGCATGATCCAGACCGCGAACGACAGGTTGAACGCCCCGTTGACGAGGATCATCGCGAGCCACGTGTCGTTGATGCCGAGGGTGATGAACTCCCGGAACAGACCCGCCGCCAGCACCGTCGGCTGGAGCATCTGGGTCATCAGCACCAGGAGCAGGAAGGCGACGCGGCCCGGGAAACGGAACCTGGCCGTGTAGTAGGCGGCCGGCATCGCGACGGCCAGCACGAGCAGCGTGGCGCAGACGGAGATCACGATCGTCGACACCATGTTGTACGGCAGCGGGGTCTCCGGGGTCGACCACATCGTCACGTAGTTCGACGGGACCCACTGCTGCGGCAGGTAGGTCGCCGGCACCCGGAGGATCTCCGACCGGGTCTTGAAGGAGCCGGTGAGCATGATGAGGTACGGCGCCACGAACACGAGAGCGACGACGAGACCACCGGTCGCCATCAGCCACCGCCGGACGCCGGTCGCCTGGCCTCCCGGACGCGGAGCCCCGCCCCTCGGCCGCGCCTTGGCGGGGGCCGGTGCGGTCACGGTCATCGGTCAGTCCTCCCGCATCGGCTTGACGATCCTGAGGTAGACGGCGATCACGGCCAGCACGATGAGGAAGTTGACCACCGACAGCGCGCTCGCGGTGTCGACCTGCCGGTCCGCGCGGATGAACTTGAAGATCAGGGTCGTGGTCGTGTCGGCCGAGTAGCCGGGCAGCGAGCCGGTGATGACCTGCAGGATCGGCAGCGAGTTGAACACGTTGATGATGTTGATGATGGTGGCGACGGCGATCGCAGGACGCAGCAGCGGCAGGGTGATCCGGCGATACAACGTCCACCGCGACGCGCCGTCCATCTGCGCGGCCTCCACGACGTCGGCGGGCACCGTCTGCAGGCCGGCCAGCAGCGTGTAGGTCGTGAACGGCAGCGACACGAAGACCGCCACGCCCATCGCGAGCAGGAACGCCGACAACGGGTTGCGGGTGAACCCGTACCCGGTGTCGAGGACCCCGACGTCCACGAGGAAGCGGTTGACGATGCCGTAGAACGGGTCGGTGCCGTAGTAGAAGACGGTCGAGGTCATCACGACGCTCGCGGCCCAGGGGACGATGACCGTCAGGCGCACCACGCGCCGACCGGGGAACGCCTTGCTCAGGAACTGGGCGAGGCCCAGCGACACCAGCAGGGTGACCCCCACGACGCCCGTCACCCACACCGCGGTGTTGAGCAGCACCCGACCGAGCGGTGCGAAGTCCAGCAGCCGGGCGTAGTTGTCCAGGCCGGCGGGGCCCCGGTCGATGCCGAACTGGCTGAGGTCGCGCAGCGACGTCCATGCCATGTAGCCGGCGGGGAAGAAGACGATCGCGGCGATGAGCACCAGGGCCGGCGCCAGCCACGGCAGGGCGGCCCGCCCCTCGCGCCACCGACTGCCCGGCCTGCGCATCGCGCTGCTGGAGCTGGTCATGATCTCCCTTCGCCAGGGGTGGGCCTGCGACCGGGGGGCGCCCCCCGGTCGCGGACGGGTCAGGAACCGGCGTCCGCCTTGGCCTGGATCTCCTCCAGCACGGCCTTCGGGTCCTTGCCCTGGCCGATCTGCCCGACGAGCGTCTGGAGCGCCCCCTGCGTCGCGGCCCAGTTCTCGTGGGTGCTCGGGTAGAACTTCGCCTCCGGCATCACCTCGAGGAAGCTCGCGAACTTCTCGGCGTTCGCGGTCTTCTCGGCCCCCGACTTCGTCGTCGGCAGGAAGCCTTCGGTGTCGACGAACGTCAGGTACGTGTCGGTGGCGAAGAAGTAGTCGAGGAACGCCGTGATGGCCTCCTGCTTGTCACCGTCGTTCTGGAAGGCCATCAGGTGGTCGGCCACGCCCAGGGTCACCGGGCTGCCGTCCTTCGTCGGGATCGGTGCGGTGCCGTAGTTCAGCCCGGGGTTGCGTTCCTCGATCTGCCCGATCGTGGGTGGCAGGCCCACCGCCATCGCGATCTTCCCCTGGATCATCACGTCCAGCATCGGCGTCCGGTCGGTGGCGCCGGGGTCCGGCTGGGTTGCGCCCTCGTCGATCATGCGCTTCATGAACGTCAGCGCCTCCAGGTTCTCCGGGGTGTCCACGGTGATCTTCTCGCCGTCGGTCCAGGAGCCCCCCGCGCCGAAGGTCCACACCGACGTCTCCGCCTGGGCCTCCTCGTTGCCGAGCGGCATGCCGTAGCCGTACACCCCGCCGCCGAGGGCGTTGACCTTCTTGCCGGCCTCCAGCAGCTCGTCCCAGGTGCGCGGCGGTTCGCTGACACCGGCCTGCGCGAGCAGGTCCTTGTTGTAGAAGAGCGTGCGGGCCGACGCGATCAACGGCAGGCCGTACATGGTGCCGTCCAGGGACGCGTTCTCCGCGAACGAGTCCTGGAAGTCCGCCAGCGTCTCGGGCGAGACGACGTCCTCCGCCGGGTACAGCAGCTCGTCCTTGGCGAAGCCGGAGAAGGCGTCGATGTTGAGGATGTCCGGCGCCTCACCGGCCTGCACCTTGGTGCGGACCACGTCGTTGATGTTGTCCCAGGACTGCACCTCGAGGTTCACCGACACGTCGGGGTTCTCCGACTCGAAGCCGGCGATGATCTCCTCCCACAGCGCCTGGGTGCCGTCGCTGTACGACGGGACGAGCAGGTCGAGCGTCGTTCCGCCACCGCCGTCGCCCTCTCCCCCGCCGGTGTCGCCGCCGAAGCCGCACGCCGACAGCGCCAGGCCGACCACCACTGTGGCCGCCGAGGCCCGCAACACCCGTCTCACATCCGCCTCCCGGGTCCGCCCCCCGCACTAGGCGTGAGGCCGATGATTGGTTGTACGCGAATCAGCCGTGGTTCACGCACGTCCGTTCGCGTTGGTGGCCCGATCGTCTGTCCTGTGCACCACAGGCGTCAAGAGAACCAGCGGCATGGATTGCCAAATCGTGACCTGTCTCTATTGCTCGATCGTGATCGATCACCTCCGGTTGTTGACTCGTTCGCGCACGATCGCCATGCTTGGAACCGCCCCTGCCAGCAGTCCGAGAGGTCCCCGATGACCGCCCCCAACGCCCACCTGGTCGCCGAGATCGCCACGCAGCCCGACGACTGGCGGCGCAATGCCGCGCGAGCGGCCCGGGAGTCCGCCGCGCTGCCGGCGCCCGGTGAGCGGGTCGCCGTCGTCGGCTGTGGCACCTCGCTGTTCATGGCGCAGGCCTACGCCGCGCTGCGGGAGGACGCCGGGCAGGGACTGACGGACGCCTTCGCCGCCAGCGAGCACCGCCTGGAGCGTGGCTACGACCGGATCGTCGCCATCACGCGCTCGGGCACCACCACGGAGGTCGTCGACCTGCTGCGCGCTCACCGCGGGAAGGCGCCCACCACCGTGCTCGTCGCAGACCCGCGCACCCCGGTCGTCGACCTGGTGGACCACGCGGTCGTCCTGGACGACGTCGACGAGCGCTCCGTGGTGCAGACCCGGTTCGCGACGTCGGTCCTGGCACTGCTCCGTGCCTCGCTCGGCCACGACATCTCGGCTGCCGCAGACCAGGCCCAGCGCGTCCTGGACGCCGACGTGACCGAGCTGCTCGGGCCGGTGGCCAGCGCCGAGCAGGTGACGTTCGTGGGCCGCGGCTGGACGAACGGGCTGGCCAACGAGGCCGCCCTGAAGCTGCGCGAGTCGGCTCAGGCCTGGACGGAGTCCTACCCGGCGATGGAGTACCGGCACGGCCCGATCGCCGTCACGGCCCCCGGTCGGGTGACGTGGGCGTTCGGCGACGTCCCGGCCGGTCTGGAGCAGGACGTGCTCGCGACCGGCGGTCACTTCGAGCACTCCGATCTCGACCCGATGGCCGACCTGGTCCGGGTGCACCGCCTGTGCGTCGTCCGCGCCCAGGCGGCCGGGCTGGACGCCGACACGCCACGAAACCTGACGCGGTCCGTCGTCCTCGCGTGACCACGAAGACGCGCGCCGCGGACGCCGCCGGCCTCCCGCTCGTGCTCGCCGTCGACCTCGGTGGCACGGGCATCAAGGCCGAGGTCCTGGACCGCGACCTCGGCGTGGTGGCGGCGGGCCGGCGGGACACGCCGCGCGCCGGCGGGGACGACGTCCTGGACGCGGTCGTCGGACTCGGCCGGCAGCTGCTGGCGCAGGTCCCGGGCGAACGGCGGCCCGACCGGGTGGGCCTTGCCGTCCCGGGCATCGTCGACGCGCGGTCCGGCACCGGTGTGCTGTCCGCGAACCTCGGCTGGCGGGACGCACCGGTGGCCGCGACGGTCGCCCGGGGGCTCGGCCTGCCGGTCGCGATCGCCCACGACGTCACGGTCGCCGGGTTGGCGGAGCACCGCCTCGGCGCCGGACGGGGCTCGGACGACGTGGTCGTCGCCGTGGTCGGCACCGGCATCTCGGCCGCCGTCGTCGCCGGTGGGCGTCTGATCACCGGCGGCGTCGGTCAGGCGGGTGAGCTCGGACATGTCGTCGTGAGGCCCGGCGGGCCGCGGTGTGGCTGCGGCCGGACCGGCTGCCTGGAGTCCGTGGCGTCCGCGGCCGCGATCGCTCGCCGCTACACCGAGCTCAGCGGCCGGGACGTGGACGGCGCGCTCGGCGTGCACGCCCGGCTCGGGAGGGACGTCGTGGCGGACCGGGTCTGGTCCGACGC
>JBMOMI010000056.1:6304-16856 GCA_049325235.1 Actinomycetota bacterium
CGTGGAGGCGCTGGCCGACGGGCTGCTGGTCGCGCTGGCGCTGCTGGGTTCCTCGCGCGTCGTCGTCGGCGGCGGGCTCTCGGCGGCCGGCGACGCGCTGTTCCACCCCCTGCGGTCGGCGCTGCACGAGCGGGCGACGGTGGAGCGGGTGCCGGACGTGGTGCCAGGAGCGCTGGGCGGCCGCGCCGGCGTGGTGGGGGCGGCCCTGGCGGCATGCGACCCCACCGCGGTACGGGCGGGGGTGCACCAGCCGTGACGGTCCTGCGTGGTCGCCTGGTGCTGGCCGACCGGGTCGTCGACGACGGCGTGGTCGTCCTCGAGGGTGACCGGATCGCCGCGGCCGGCCCGCTCGGCGAGGTCCCGGTGCCGGCGGACGGGCCCCCGGGCGACCTGCCGGACGACGTGCTCCTTCTGCCCGGGCTGGTCGACATCCACTGCCACGGAGGCGGTGGCGAGGAGTTCGGCCCGGACGAGACGTCGGCGCGGCGGGCCGCGGAGCACCACCACCGGGCCGGGACGACGACGGTCGTCGCCAGCCTGGTGTCCGCGCCACGGGAGGCGCTGCTGGCCGGGATGCGGGTGTGCGCGGGGCTCGCCGCCGAGGGCCTCGTGGCCGGGGTGCACGTCGAGGGGCCGTTCCTGTCGCACGCCCGACGCGGCGCGCAGGACCCGGACGCCCTCGTGGGCGTCGATCTCGGCCTGGTCGACGAGCTCGCCGACGCCGGACGCGGCCGCTGGTCGGTGATGACGTTCGCTCCCGAGCTGGACGGCGCGGACGAGCTCATCCGGCGGCTCGCCGAGCACCGGGTGGTGCCGGCCGTCGGGCACACCGACGCCTCCGCCGGCCAGACCGCGAAGGCGCTGTCCGCCGCCATGGCCGCGACCGGGCGGCCGGGGCTGGTCACCCACCTGTTCAACGGGATGCCGCCGCTGCACCACCGGGCGCCGGGCCCCGCCGCGGCCTGCCTCGCGGCAGCCGCCTGGGGCGAGGCCGTGGTGGAGCTGGTGGCGGACGGCGTGCACCTCGCCGACGAGACGGTGTCGATGGTCATGGACGTCGCGGCCCCTGGCTCGGTCGTCCTGGTCACCGACGCGATGGCCGCGTGCGGGATGCCGGAGGGCAGGTACACCCTCGGCCGCCTCGACGTCGTGGTCGCCGGCGGCACGGCCCGGCTCGCGGACGGCAGCTCGATCGCCGGGGGCGTGGCAACCTTGCTGGACGTCGTGCGGCGCTGCGTCCGGCACGCCGGCACGTCGCTGGTCGAGACGGTCGCCGCCGCCAGCCGGGTCCCCGCGACGGTGCTCGGGCTCGACGGCGAGGTGGGGGCCCTGGCCCCCGGCCTGCGGGCCGACGTCCTGGCGGTGGACGAGGCGCTGCGGCCGGTGGCCGTGTGGCGCCGCGGACGGCGTCTGGAGCCGGGCCCGTGATCGTCACCGTGACCGCCAACCCGGCACTCGACGTCACCTACCGGGTCGACACCGTGCGTCCGGGGCAGGTGCACCGGGTCGCCGACGTGACCGAGCGCGCCGGGGGCAAGGGCATCAACGTCGCCCGCGTGCTGCACGCCCTCGCCCAGGAGGTCGTGGCCACCGGCGTGGGCGGCGGGCTGACCGGCGCCCGCGTGGTCCGCGAGCTGGCCGCCGAGGGGATCCGCGCCGACCTCGTGCGCGCCCTGCCCGACGTCCGCAGGACGCTGGTCGTGCAGGCCGACGACGGCTCCACGACGTCCTTCTGGGAGCCCGGGCACCGACCGGCCTCCCCCGAGGTCGCCGCACGCCAGCTCGTCGACCGGGTGCACTCCCTGCTGCGAGCCGGAGCGGCAGGGCTCGTCGTGTCGGGCAGCCTCGCGCCGGGTCTGCCCGCGTCGCTGCCGGCGAAGCTGGCGGAGCTGGGGGCCGCGGCCGGAGTGCCGGCCGTCGTGGACGCCGACGGCGAGCCGCTGCACCTGGCGGCGCACGGCGGGCACGCCGTCCTCACCCCGAACCGCGAGGAGCTGGGCCGGCTGGACGGCGGACCGGTCGGTTCCGTCGCAGAGGTGGCGGCGGCCGCGGCGCGGGTGCGGGCCGGCGGCGCGCGGGCCGTCGTGGCCACCCTCGGTGCGGACGGGATGCTCGCGAGCACGCCCGACGGCACGTGGGTGGCGCGTCCCGTCGAGGCGCTGCGGGGCAACCCGACCGGGGCCGGGGACGCTGCGGCGGCCGCCGTGGTCCTCGGGCTGGCGGCCGGGGCCGACTGGCCTTCGCTGCTCCGCGACGCCGTGGCCCTGTCGGCCGCCGCCGTCGCACGGCCCGTCGCGGGCGAGGTGGACCGGGACCTGTACCGCCGGTGGCGGGAACGGGTTCCCGTGGAGAGATGGGAGGGGCCGTGACGCTCGTGCCGATGGCCGACCTGATGGGGCCGGCGCGCCGGGAGCGGCGAGGAGTGGGGGCGTTCAACGTCATCCAGCTCGAGCACGCCGAGGCGATCGTCGAGGGCGCGGAGGCAGCGGGAGCCCCGGTGGTACTGCAGCTCTCCGAGAACACCGCGGCCTACCACCGCGGGCTGGCGCCCCTGGCCCTGGCGTGCCTGCGGATCGCGGCCGACTCCGCCGCGGACGTGTGCGTGCACCTGGACCACGCGACGTCCCGCGAGCTGGTGGAGGAGGCCGTGGCCCTGGGCGTCCGCTCGGTGATGTTCGACGCCTCGACCCTCCCCCATGCCGAGAACGTCGCTGCCACCGCCGACGTCACCGCGTGGTGCCACGCCCACGACACGTGGGTGGAGGCCGAGCTGGGTGAGATCGGCGGCAAGGGCGGCGCGCACACGCCGGGGGTACGGACCGACCCCGACGAGGCCGCCGGCTTCGTCCGCGCCACGGCCGTGGACGCGCTGGCCGTGGCCGTCGGCAGCTCGCACGCGATGCTCACCCGCGACGCCGTGCTCGACACCGCTCTCATCGCGGACATCGCGGCCAGGGTGGACGTCCCCCTCGTGCTGCACGGCTCCTCCGGCGTCCCCGACGAGGGCCTGACGACGGCGATCGACGCGGGCATGACCAAGGTCAACGTGGCCACCCACCTCAACAAGGCGATGACCGCCGCGGTGCGGGCGAGCCTGGCCGCCGACGAGCGGCTGGTGGACCCCCGCCGCTACCTGGGGGCCGGGCGGGACGCCGTGGCCGCGGAGGTGGCCCGCCTGCTGCGGGTGCTTCGCGCCGACGTCACATCCAGGACTCGACCGCCAGCAGGTCGCGCATCGAGATGACACCCAGCAGCGTGTCGTCACGCTGCACCGGTAGGTGCCGCACGCCGGCGTCCAGCATCCGCCGGGCCACCTGGGTGGCGTCCTCCTCCGGCAGCGCGGTCTGCACCGGGTGCGACGCGAAGTCCGCGACGGTGGCGGTCGCGACGTCCGCCCCCTGGGCGACCGCCCGCAGCACGTCCCGCTCCGAGAGGATGCCGACCACCCGGTCGGCGTGCAGCACGGCGAGCGCGCCCACCTGCTCGGCGAGCATCGCTCGCGCGGCGTCGAGCAGCGAGTCCTCGGGTCGGCACGTCAGGGCGTGTGGCCGGTAGATCTGCGAGATCCGCATCTCGTCCTCCTCGCTACGGGAACAGCAGCTCGCTCGCCGGCGGGCCCGGCGGGGCGGGAACCGGCTCGCGCAGCTGCCGTCCGGGCCGCTCGTGCTCGATGAACTGGCGGGCCGTGCGGATGCTCTCGAAGAACTGCGCGGGGAAGACGATCGTCGAGTTCTTCTCCACCGCGATCTCGCCCAGCACCTGCAGGTTGCGCAGCTGCAGGGCGATCGGGCTCTTCGCGATCACGTCGGCCGCCTCGGCGAGCTTGCCGACGCTGAGCGCCTCCCCCTCCGCGGCGATGATCTTGGCTCGCTTCTCGCGCTCGGCCTCGGCCTGCTTGGCCATGGCCCGCTGCATCGACGGCGGCAGCTCGATGTCCTTGAGCTCCACGAGCTGCACGAGCACCCCCCACTGCTCGGTCGTCTCGTCGAGCACCCGCTTGATCGCCTCGTTCAGCGTCTCGGTCTCGCTGAGCACCTGGTCGAGGGTGGACCGGCCCACGACGTTGCGCACGGTGGTCTGGGCGATCTGGCCCACCGCCGCCGCGACGTTCTCGATCTCGACGATGGACTTCACGGCGTCGACCCGCCGGTAGTAGGCGACCGCGGCGACGCCGATCGACACGTTGTCCTGCGTGATGATCTGCTGGGAGGGGATCGGCATCGTCACCGTCCGCAGGCTGACCTTCCACATCCGGTCGACCAGCGGGACCATGAAGCGCAGACCCGGCCCGCGGACGTTCCGCAGCCTCCCCAGCCTGAAGACGACACCTCGCTCGTACTGCTTGACGACGGCCATCCCGAGCCTGGGCATGGGATCACCTCCCGATCTCATCCACCGGGTGACCGCGAACCGCGCGGGCGAACGCCACGGCCTGCACCACCAGACCGATCACACTGCCGACGATCGCGATCACCAGCAGCACGCGGACGACGGTCGTCGCGTCGAACGCCGGACCGGCGACGTCCAGCGGGAAGACCTGCCAGATGCGGACGAGAACGACCAGCCCGACACCGGTGGTCACGAGCGCGCCGAGCGCCGTCACCCACGCCGCGTCCCGCAGCACGTACACGATGTTGACGACAACGCCGACCACGAGAGAGACGTTCACCAGACCGATGACCTCGCCGGCCCGGTCGGTGAGGAAGGGCAGCGCCTCCCACCCCGGCCACGCGTTGAGGAAGAGCAGCAGGGCCGCGTTCACGACGGCGGCGACGACGTAGCCGACACGACCGGACGCCACCTTCCGCGCCCGTGGTGGGGAGGTGAGTGGTCTGGACATGGCCCGCTCCGACCGTCGCTTGTTCACGACCACGCTAGACAGCCCGTCCCCGTGGTCCGCAGGGCCGAAGGGCCCGCGGGCCGAAGGGCCCGCGGGCCGGCGCTCAGACCGTCGCGGCCAGGAACCCGCCGGAGCGGGTCCGACGCACGTGCCAGGTCCGGACGTCCTTGCCGCTGCCGACGCTCTTCTCGTGGATGCGCGGGACGTCGTCCACCAGCGACCCTTCCCCGACGAGGACGTGCACCCCGGTGGGGCCGCGGACGGTCACGCGCACGGAGCCGATGAAGTCGTCCAGGGACGTCGGTTGGCGGCCGTCCACCTCCTGCACGACGTACGGCACCGCGGACACGACCGGCTCAGGACTGTTGTGCGTCATCGTTCCCCCTGTGCGGCTCGCTCTTACTGCACCGACCAGCCACCATCGGACGGCAGCACCGCCCCCGTGATGTTCACGGCGTCGTCGCTGAGCAGGAACGCGATGGACGCGGCGAGGTGCTCCGGCATCGCGATCGGCGGGATGAGGGCCAGCTGCGGAGCCAGCCGGGACTGCCCGAACGCGTTGGGCGAGCTCACCCGCATCCCCGTGGCGACCCCACCTGGGGCGACGGCGTTCACGCGGATGCCGTGCGGCGCGTACATGTACGCCGCGCTGCGAGTGATCCCGATGACCGCGTGCTTCGTCGCCGTGTAGGCGGTGCCGGCGGCCCCACCCCGCAGTCCCGCCTCCGAGGTGACGTTGACGACCGATCCGCGGCCGGCGGCGAGCATCGCGGGCAGGACGGCGCGGGTGAGGCGGAACAGGCCCTCCACGTTGACCGCGAACAGGCGCTGCCACATCGCGTCGCTCACCTCGTGCAGCGGCGCGAAGTCGTCCATGATGCCCGCCACGTTGGCCAGGGCGTCGATGCGGGCGCCGGCGGTCGCGACGACGTTGTCGACGTCGGCTTGGCTCGTGACGTCGGCCTCGACAGGGACGATCTCGCAGGTCTCGAGCTCTGCCTGCAGCTGCTCCAGCCCTGCGCGGTTGACGTCGATCGCGATGACGCGGCCACCCTCCCGGCCGATGCGGGAGGCGGTGGCGCGGCCGATCCCCGAGGCGGCGCCGGTGACGACGACGGTGCACTCGGTGAAGCGGCCGGGCACGATGCGCTCCTGCCACCCGGGCCGTGGCGGAGGCTCGGGCAGCGGGGCGCTCGGGTCGTTCGCCCGGGCCACCAGGTCGTCGACGACCGACTGGGGCATCCGGCCTTGACTGAGCTCGGCCAGGCGCTGCAGCGGAAGCAGCCGGACCGGCGCCAGCGACCGCTCGTCCTGGCCCCCCTGCGCGAGAAGCTCCCGCAGCAGGGGTCCACCGCGGGGGTGGTCGAGCCAGTCGCCCACCGCGCTCGACGCGCTCAGTGGATCGGCTGCTGCTGTCATGTCGGCTCCTCGTCGGCTGCCTCCCTTGTCACCGTAGTCGGCCCCGGATGCCGCGACTACCGGAAGACGACGGTCCGGTCGGTGTTGAGGAACACGCGGTGCTCCACGTGCCACTGGCGGTACGGCCGCGCCCCTTGAAGCTCGAGGCGGAGCAGCCTCCCCTCGGCGTCGTCCTCGTCCGTCACCGGGATGTGAGGGAGAGGACGCCGACGACGTGCGCCTGCAGACTCCCGGCTTGCCACCGGCATCCAGCGGCCCACCCGGTCGCCTGGGTGCAGGGGCCGAAGACCCTCGCACCGCTCACGGGGAGGCCGGCTGGTCCAGCCGCTCGAGAAGTCGTCGCAGCGTGCGCCGCTCCTGGTCGGTGAGCGCCGACAACCCGGCATGCTCCGCCTCAGTGATCAGCGGAGAGAGCGAGCGGACCAGGGCGGTCCCCCGATTCGCGGCGTGCACGACCACTCGGCGCCGGTCCTCGGCGTCGACGTTGCGGTAGACGAGCGCGCTCTCTGCTAAGCGGTCGACAACACGGGTCAGCGTAGGCCCGGTGATGCGAGTGCTGGCGGCGAGCGCGCTCATGGTCTGCGGTCCCTGGCCCACGAGGGCGCGCAGCACGCGCCACTGGTCCATCGTGAGGCCGCGCTCCTTCAGGACGCCTTCGACGTACGAACTGACTCCGAGCGCTGCCCACTG
This sequence comes from Actinomycetota bacterium, assembly GCA_049325235.1. GTDB lineage: Bacteria > Actinomycetota > Actinomycetes > Actinomycetales > SCSIO-59966 > SCSIO-59966. Next base: position 13,254 of record JBMOMI010000056.1, read on the forward strand.
CAGTAGGTCGACACTGGAGTCCCGGCCTCCCCGGCTCTCTCGTCGCATGCCAGCCTTCCCGTGAACCGCCCCTTCCCAAGGGGACGGTCGAGGTCTCATCATGGACAACTATTCCACGTGGATCCTCCCAGCGACGCGTGGACCGCACGCCGGGACCGGTGCCGGACTGGAGGGCAACCGCATGCGCCTGTTCCACAGTGACGTCCGCGTCGGCCTGGTGGTTCCGCTTCAGGGCCCGGCCGGCATCTTCGGGCCGTCCTGCGAGGCGGTCGCGGCCACCGCTCTGGAGGAAATCAACCATGAAGGTCTGCTGGGGCGTCCCGTGAACATAGAGGTGATCGACGGGGGCGCCCCGCCTTCGGTTGTCGCAGAGCGCGTACGGCACCTCGTCGACGCACGACGTATCGACGCGGTCACGGGATGGCACATCTCCGCAGTCCGCCACGCCTTGGCGCCGGTGCTCGCCGGCAGGGTGCCCTACGTGTACACCTCGCTGTACGAAGGCGGGGAGACCCGCCACGGGGTCTTCTGCTCAGGTGAGACCCCGATCCAGCAGATCGAACCGGCCCTGCGGTGGCTGCGCGACGAGCACGACATCCGCCGCTGGTTCGTCGTCGGCGATGACTACATCTGGCCGCGTGCCTCCACGACAGTCACCCGCCGCTTCGCCAGAGACCTCGACCTCCAGCTGAGCGGCCTCTGCTTCGTGCCCCTCGGGACAAGCGACTACTCCGAGGTGCTACGGCGCCTGGACACAAGTGACGCCCAGGGCGTCCTGCTGTATCTGGTCGGGCAGGACGCGGTCCAGTTCAACCGGGCATTCGCCGCACAAGGGCTTCACGAACGCCTGGTGCGGTTCAGCCCGCTCATGGAGGAGAACATGCTCCTGGCGAGCGGACGCGGTGCAACCCGGAACCTGTACGTCTGTGCGGCGTACTTCCGCTCGCTGGCAACGGCATCAGCCCTCGAGCTCGGCCGCGAGTACGTCCGGCAGCACGGTCCGGACGCCCCGCCCCTGAACAACGCCGCGGAGTCCTGCTACGAGGGCTTGAAGACCTTGGCGATGCTCGTCGAGCGGGCGGGCAGTCTCGACGTGGACCGCCTGGCCGGTGTCGGGCAGGGAGCCGGGTACGACGGTCCACGAGGTGCGATGACCTTGGCGGGCAACCACGTCCGGCAGACGGTGCACCTCGCCACTGCCGACGGGTACGACTTCGACGTGCTCGCGGCGCTGTAGACACCTCTCGGGGCCACAAACTGCGCGATACCTCTTGACAGATGTTTTCACATGGATAAGTTCCTCTCGAAAGCAAGGAGGACGCCATGGCCATCTACCTGTTCCGCTGCCCAGACTGCTCGCTCTTCGAGGTGAGACAGCCGATGTCCGAGGTCCGACCCACCTACAGCTGCCCCGCCTGCGGCTCTGAGGCGCGTCGGGTGTTCACTCCCCCAGCCCTCCGTGGCGTCGAACCGGCCGTCCACCGCCTCATGGACGCGGCCGAGGAGAGCGCGGAGCGTCCGCGGGTGGTCCACTCGATACCGAAGGGTGCGCCTCGACCGAGCAGCCGCCGCTGGCACCCGGTGACCGGAGCGCAGCCCGTCAACGCCGGCGCCCGCGCGGCCGGCCCGCACCAGCCCTTGCCGCGGTGGTGAGGCATGGCTGTCGTCGGGCTCCTGTACGTCGGAGCAGTCCTCTTCGTCAACGGGGTGATGCTCCTGGGCCACATCACCCCGAAGGGGGCCGCGCCTCTCAACCTGTTCGTCGGTGCGCTCCAGGTCGTCACCCCGACCTACTTGATCATTCGCGCCGACGGTGACCTGTCCCAGATCGCCCTCGCCGCCGGCCTCTACTTCTTCGGGTTCACCTACCTCTGGGTCGGGATCAACGCCGCAACTGGATGGCCGGGAGAGGGCCTGGGCTGGTTCTCGCTCGTGGTGGCCGTGGCGGCCGTCGGGTTCGCGATCCACTCGTGGGTCGCGGTCGGTGACCGCGCCTTCGGCGTCATCTGGCTGCTCTGGGCGGTTCTGTGGTTCAGCTTCTTCCTGCTCCTGGGCTTGAACAAGGCGCACCTCGCCCCCGCCATCGGGGTCCTGGCTGCCGGCGAGGGGCTGCTGACCGCAGGCGTCCCGGCCTTCCTCCTCCTCGTCGGCTGGTGGCAGGACTCGATCGGCTTGGCCGTCACCATCACCGTCCTCGGCCTGCTCCTCCTGACCGCGAGCAGCCCAGCCAGCAAGCCTCTCCAAGCCCGCACGTCGTCCGACCGCCAGGAGCCGGAGTCCGTTCCGGCCGCCACCTGAAAGGAAGTCCCATGCCAGAGGTCGTCTTCAGCGTCGACGTCAGCAAGCCCATGGCCAACCAGGCCGTGCCCGGCCACAACCGGTGGCATCCCGAGATCCCGCCCGCAGCAACGGTGCGCCCTGGCAGCGATATCAGGGTGGAGTGCAAGGAGTGGACCGACGGCCAGATCGGCAACAACGACTCGGCCAACGACGTCCGCGACGTGGACCTGTCACCGTGCCACGTCCTGTCCGGCCCCATCGCCGTCGAAGGGGCCGAACCGGGCGACCTGCTCGTCGTGGACATCCTCGACGTGGGCCCGGTCCCGCAGGCACAGGGACCGAACTGCGGCGAGGGCTGGGGCTACTCCGGCATCTTCGCCAAGGTGAACGGCGGAGGCTTCCTCACCGACTACTTCCCGGACGCCTACAAGGCGGTCTGGGACTTCCGCGGGCTGGAGGCCACGTCTCGGCACATCCCCGGCGTCCGCTTCACCGGCATCACGCACCCCGGGCTGTTCGGGACCGCTCCCTCACCGGAGCTCCTGGCCCGGTGGAACGCCCGGGAGCAGGCGCTCATCGACACCGATCCCCAGCGCGTCCCCCCGCTGGCGCTCCCGCCGCTCCCGCAAGGCGTGCTCGGCGGGACGGCGCAGGGCGACGCCCTCGACCGGATCGCGCGCGAGGGCGCGAGGACCGTGCCGGCCCGGGAGAACGGCGGCAATCACGACATCAAGAACTTCACGCGCGGCAGCAGGGTCTTCTACCCGGTGTACGTCGACGGCGCCCTTCTCTCCGGCGGTGACCTGCACTTCAGCCAGGGCGACGGCGAGATCAACTTCTGTGGCGCCATCGAGATGGGCGGCTACATCGACTTCCACGTCGACCTCATCAAGGGAGGGATGGAGACCTACGGGGTGACCACCAACCCGATCTTCATGCCCGGCCGCGTCGAGCCTCGGTACTCGGAGTGGCTGACCTTCATCGGGGTCTCGGTCGACCACCGGGACGACACCAACCTGTACATGGACGCCACACAGGCGTACCGCAACGCCTGCCTCAACGCGATCGAGTACCTCAAGAGGTGGGGGTACACCGGCGAGCAGGCCTACCTCATCCTCGGCACTGCGCCGATCGAGGGCCGGATCGGCGGGGTGGTCGACATCCCGAATGCGTGCTGCTCGGTCTTCCTGCCGACCGAGATCTTCGACACCGACATCAGGCCCGGCGGTGACGGTCCCAAGAAGGTGGACCGAGGGCAGGTGGCGGTCACCAGCTGAGGTGCGTGCGGAAGCCGAGGACGGGGGGTGCCGGGGCGCAGCCCCG
>JBMOMI010000057.1:0-16152 GCA_049325235.1 Actinomycetota bacterium
GGTGGGCCAGCCGCAGCGGACAATCCTCGAGCTGGCGTTCTACGAAGACCTCACGCACCAGCAGATCGCCGAGCGGCTCGACCTCCCGCTCGGCACGGTCAAGAGCCACATCCGCCGCACCCTGGCCCGGCTGAGGACGAGACTGGAGGTCTCCGGTGCAGCACTGTGACCCCGAGGACCTCGCTCTCCTGGCGCTCGGCGAGGACGTCCCGGTGGACGCCGAGCACCTGTCCGCGTGCGCCGACTGCCAGGCGGAGCTCGAGTCCCTGCGCTCGGTCGTCACCGGCGCCCGCGCCGGGCGCGTCGCGCAGGTGACGCCTCCGCCGTCGGTGTGGGCCGGCATCGCCGCCGCCACCGGCGTCGCGTCGGCGCCGACCGTGCCGTCGGCGTCCACCGCGCGGAGGGCGGTGCCGGCGTCCCCGGCCCGCCGCTGGCCGACGTGGGCGCTGGTGGCGGCCGCGGTCGCCGGGCTGCTGGCCGGCGGCGGGGTCGTGGCGGCCCTCGGCGGCCAGGGCGAGGACGGCGCGCCCACGCAGGTAGTCGTCGCCGCCCGGCTCGAGCCGCTCGTGGCCGGCGCCGGCGCCGGGGAGGCGGACCTGGTGGAGTCCGACGGCGGGCTCGTCCTGCGCCTCGACGCCCGCTCGCTGCCGGCGGACAGCGACGGCTTCTACGAGGTCTGGCTGCTGGACGAGGCCGCGGAGCGGATGGTGCCGCTCGGCGTCCTCGTCGGCGGCAGCGGCGAGTTCGCCGTGCCGCCGGAGCTCGACCTCGGCGAGTACCCCGTCGTGGACGTCTCGGTGGAGCCGCTGGACGGGGACCCCACCCACTCCGGCAACAGCCTGCTGCGCGGCTCGCTCGGCCCGCTCGGCACGTGACCCGCGGCGGCGGGGGCTCCGTGACCGGCTCCTACGCTGGTGTCGTGAACCCCGCTGTGGGCCGGTGGACCCGGCTGGTGCTGCTCGCCAACGTGGTCGTCCAGTGCGGCATCGTCGTCACCGGTGGCCTGGTCCGGCTGACCGGCTCCGGTCTCGGCTGCCCCACCTGGCCGCAGTGCGACCCCGGGTCGTACGTGCCCGTCGTGGAGCCGGCCGACGGCTGGCACCCCTACATCGAGTTCGGCAACCGGCTGCTGACCTTCGTCGTCGGCGTCGCGGCCGTCGCCACGCTGGTCGTCGTCTGGCGCACCGGCCGCCGCCGACTGCGGCCGCTCGCCGCCGCACCGCTGCTCGGGGTCGTCGCCCAGGCGGTGCTCGGCGGCGTCACCGTCCTCACGTCGCTGCACCCCGTCACCGTGGCCGCCCACTTCCTCCTGTCGATGGTGATCATCGCGCTGTCCGTGCTGCTGCTCGTGCGGGTGCAGGAGCCGGACGGGCCGGCCGTCGACGTGGTCCCGCTGCCGGTGCGCCGGCTGGCCCAGCTGCTCGCCGCGGTGGGCGCGGCCGTGCTCGTCGTCGGCACCGTCGTCACCGGTTCCGGCCCGCACTCGGGGGACGCCGAGGCCCCGGCCCGCTTCGACCTCGACCCGCGCACGATGAGCTGGCTGCACGCCGACCTCGTGCTGCTGTTCCTGGGCCTGCTCGTCGGCCTGCTCGTGGCGCTGCGGGTGACCGGCGCGCCCGAGCTGGCCCGCGAGCGCGCCCGCTGGGTGCTCGGCGTCACCCTCGGCCAGGGTCTGGTCGGCTACGTCCAGTACGCGACGGACCTGCCGGAGGCGCTCGTCGCCGTCCACATGCTCGGCGCCAGCCTGCTGGTGGTCACGCTCACCGCGCTGGTGGCGTCCCTGCGGCGGCGGGAGCCGGCGCCCGCCGCCGGTGGGCGCCCTGCGGCTGCAGTGGTCTCCGCACGGCAGGACGATCACGCGACATCGACGTCGTCCTGACGACACGAACGTCGACTGATCCGTGCGCGCGGCGCCCCCCGCCGGCGATCACGCGACATCCGCGTCGTCCCCACGACCCTCCGCACACCTGATCACCTCGTGAGAACGATCAGGTGACGAAGCGGTCAGAACACGAACGGGTCGACGGCGATCGCGACGAACAGCAGCGTCAGGTAGGTGATCGACGTGTGGAACAGGCGCATCGCCCGGACGTCGTCGGCACGGTCGGCCCGCAGCGCCCGGCGCCGCAGCGCGTGCGCCTCGACGAGGAACCAGCCGCCCAGCACGGTGGCGGCCGCGGCGTAGAACGGGCCCGTCGGCGCCACCGGCACGAGCAGCAGCGAGACGGCGACCATCGCCCACGCGTAGGCGACGACGCGACGGGCGACGGTCGCCGGCTCCTCGACCGCGCCGAGCATCGGCACGCCCGCGGCCTCGTAGTCGCGCCGGTACTTCATCGACAGCGGCCAGTAGTGCGGCGGCGTCCACAGGAAGATCACGGCGAACAGCACCCACGGCGCCCACGACAGGGAGCCGGTGACCGCGGCCCAGCCGATGAGCACCGGCATGCAGCCGGCCGCCCCGCCCCAGACGATGTTCTGGCTGGTGCGGCGCTTGAGCCCGATCGTGTAGACGAGCACGTAGAACGCGATCGCGAGCCCGGCGAGCAGCGCGGACAGGCCGTTGACGAGGAGCGCGAACCACCCGACGGCGGCGACCGAGAGTCCGAGCCCGAACCAGAGCGCCTCGACGGGCCGGACGACGCCGGTGACGATCGCCCGGTTGCTGGTCCGGTGCATGAGCCCGTCGATGTCGCGGTCGACGTAGCAGTTCAGCGCGTGCGCCCCACCCGCGGCCAGCGTGCCGCCGAGCAGAGTGGCCAGCACGAGCGGCACCGGAGGGAACCCGCCGGCCGCGAGCACCATCGTCGGCACGGTCGTGACGAGCAGTAGCTCGATGATCCGCGGCTTGAGGAGGCTGACGAACCCGCGAACCCGCTCGCCGGTCGTGAACGGCCCGCGGCGCGCGGGGGCGGGTCGGAGGGCCTGGGGGTCGACGGCGGTCACGGGGGGCGGCGGTCCCTGGCTCGACGGGGTGGACGAGCGGGGAGTCTACGCCACTGCCCCGCGCCGTCCGGGGGCCGGGCGCTCCGCTCGCGGGCCCCGGGCGCGCCGGTAGGGTCGTCCGCAGGCGGGGCGGGCGCGGTCGCGCCGGCCCGAGCGACCCACATGGACGACGACAGGCCGCCGGTCCGGCCCACCGGCCGCGGCGGCCGCGAAAGGGGCCCGGTGAGCACCACCCAGACGACCTCTCCCGCGCGCGAGCTGGAGTGGACCGAGCTCGACGCGAGGGCGGTGGACACGATCCGCGTCCTGGCCGCGGACGCCGTCCAGAAGGTCGGCAACGGCCACCCCGGGACGGCGATGAGCCTGGCCCCCGCCGCCTACCTGCTGTTCCAGCGGGTGATGCGGCACGACCCCTCGGACCCGCAGTGGCTCGGCCGCGACCGGTTCGTGCTCTCCGCCGGGCACTCGAGCCTGACCCTCTACCTGCAGCTGTACCTGTCCGGCTACGGGCTGACCATCGACGACATCGCGGCGCTGCGCACGTGGGGCTCCAAGACCCCCGGCCACCCCGAGTACAAGCACACGCCGGGGGTCGAGACGACGACCGGGCCGCTCGGTCAGGGCATCGCCAACGCGGTCGGGATGGCGATGGCCGCGCGCCGGGAGCGCGGGCTGCTCGACCCGGACGCCGCGCCCGGCACCAGCGTGTTCGACCACCACGTCTTCGTGATCGCCTCCGACGGCGACCTGCAGGAGGGCGTCAGCGCCGAGGCCAGCTCGCTGGCGGGGCACCAGCGGCTCGGCAACCTCGTCGTGCTGTACGACGACAACCACATCTCGATCGAGGACGACACGAGCATCGCCTTCAGCGAGGACGTGCTGGGCCGCTACGCCGCCTACGGCTGGCACACCCAGCGGGTCGACTGGCGCACCGGCGACGGCTACCACGAGGACGTCGAGGCGCTCTACGCCGCGCTGCGCGCGGCGGTCGACGAGACCGGACGCCCCTCGATCATCGCGCTGAGCACGATCATCGGCTGGCCCGCGCCCCGGCTGCAGAACACCGGCAAGGCGCACGGCGCCGCGCTCGGCGAGGAGGAGGTGCGGGCGGTCAAGGAGATCCTCGGCTTCGACCCCGACGCCACGTTCGCCGTCGAGGACGCCGTCCTGGACCGGGCCCGGCGGGTCGCCGACCGTGCCCGCCGGGCGCGCGAGGTCTGGGACGCCGACTACGCGGCCTGGCGGGAGCGCGAGCCGGAGCGGGCGGCGCTGCTGGACCGGATGCGCGAGCGGCGGCTGCCGGCGGGGTGGACCGACGCGCTGCCCACGTTCCCCGCGGGGAAGGACGTCGCCACGCGCAAGGCGTCCGGCGCGGTGCTGGGCGCCCTGGCCCCGGTCCTGCCGGAGCTGTGGGGCGGCTCGGCCGACCTGGCGGAGAGCAACAACACGACGATGGAGGGCGAGCCGTCGTTCGTGCCGGAGGACCTCGCCACCGAGATGTTCCCCGGCCACCCCTACGGCCGCACCCTGCACTTCGGCATCCGCGAGCACGCGATGGGCGCGATCCTCAACGGGATCACCCTGCACGGCGGCACCCGCGTGTACGGCGGCACGTTCCTCGTCTTCAGCGACTACATGCGCCCCGCCGTCCGGCTCGCCGCGCTGATGGAGATCCCCACGGTCTACGTCTGGACGCACGACTCGATCGGGCTCGGGGAGGACGGCCCGACCCACCAGCCCGTCGAGCACCTGGCCGCGCTGCGGGCCATCCCCGGCCTGTCCGTCGTCCGGCCGGCGGACGCGAACGAGACCGTGTGGGCCTGGCGGACGGTGCTCGAGCGCACCGGCGGGCCGGCGGGCCTGTGCCTGACGCGCCAGAACGTGCCCACGTTCGAGCGCGGTGACGGCCCGGCCACCCCGGACACCCTCGCCGCCGCCGACGGCGTGGCGCGCGGTGGCTACGTGCTGGCCGAGGCGGCGTGCGGCCGGCCCGAGGTCATCCTCGTGGCCACCGGCTCCGAGGTGCAGCTGGCGCTCGCTGCCCGCGCGGAGCTGCAGGCGGGCGGCGTGGCCGCCCGCGTCGTGTCGATGCCGTGCCGGGAGTGGTTCGACGAGCAGGACGACGCCTACCGCGAGAGCGTCCTGCCGGCCTCGGTGCGGGCGCGCGTGTCGGTGGAGGCCGGCGTGGCCCAGGGATGGCGGGACGTGGTCGGGGACGCCGGGCGGTGCGTGTCGGTCGAGCAGTTCGGCGCCTCCGCCGACTACCAGACCCTGTTCCGCGAGCTCGGCGTGACGGCAGAGGCCGTCGTCGCCGCCGCCCGTGAGTCGCTCGAGGCCGCCCGCGGCACGGCGGCACCGGGCGGGACGACGTCCGCCCCGCCGCACGGCGGCACCGCGGACCGCTGACCCCCCCTACCCCGGAGGAGACCCATGAGCACCGCACTGGCCGACCTGTCGCGAGCCGGCGTGGCCGTCTGGCTCGACGACCTGTCCCGCGAGCTGATCGCCGGCGGCGACCTGCGCCGGCTCGTGGAGGAGCGCCACGTCGTCGGCGTGACGTCCAACCCGACGATCTTCGCCGCCGCCCTGTCCGCCGGCGAGCGGTACACCGAGCAGGTGTCCGAGCTGGTCCGCCGGGGAGCCGACGTCGAGGAGGCGGTCGTCGAGCTCACCACCACGGACGTCCGCGACGCCTGCGACCTGCTCCGCGACGTCCACGAGCGCACCGGCGGCGTGGACGGTCGCGTGTCGCTGGAGGTGGACCCCCGGCTCGCCCACGACACCGCAGCCACCGTCGAGGCGGCGCGCAGCCTGTGGAAGGCGGTCGACCGGCCCAACCTGTTCATCAAGATCCCGGCGACGGTGGAGGGCCTGCCCGCGGTCACCACGGCGCTGTCGGAAGGCATCAGCGTCAACGTGACGCTGATCTTCAGCCTGGACCGCTACCGGGCCGTGATGAATGCCTTCCTGACCGGCCTGGAGCAGGCCCGGGAGGCGGGCCGTGACCTGTCCGGCATCCACTCGGTGGCGAGCTTCTTCGTCTCCCGCGTCGACACCGAGGTCGACAGGCGCCTCGACGCGATCGGCACCGAGGAGGCGGCCAGGCTGCGGGGCCAGGCGGCGATCGCGAACGCCCGCCTCGCCTACCACGCCTACGAGGAGGTGTTCTCCACCCCGCGGTGGGAGGTGCTCGCCGAGGACGGCGCCCACCGGCAGCGCCCGCTGTGGGCGTCCACCGGCGTCAAGGACCCGGCGTACCCGGACACCCTCTACGTCACCGAACTCGTGGCGCCCGGCACGGTCAACACCATGCCGCTCAAGACGCTGGAGGCCGTCGCGGACCACGGCCAGGTGCACGGCGACACGATCAGCGGGACGTCGGCCGAGGCCGAGCAGGTTATCGACGCCCTGGAGCGGCTCGGCATCTCCTACACCGACGTCACCGACGTGCTGGAGCGCGAGGGCGTGGCGAAGTTCGAGAAGTCCTGGGAGGAGCTGCTCGCCACCGTGCGGCAGGAGATGGACCGCGTCCGGGCGGAGCGGAGGTGAGCGCGCTGCGCGTCGCCGTCGTCGGGGCCGCGCGGGAGGCCGCCGACCGCCACGCGCCCCGCCTGGCACAGGAGAGGGTCGCCTCGGCGATCCGGCGCCAGGACCCGGACCTGTGGGGCCCCGCGGCGCGCGCGGAGGCCGCCAAGCGGCTCGGCTGGGTGGCCGCGCACGAGGTGTCCCGCCCGCTCGTCGCGGAGGTCACCGCCCTGCGCGAGGCCCTGCGCGCCGACGGCGTGGACCATGTCGTGCTCTGCGGGATGGGCGGGTCGTCGCTCGCGCCCGAGGTGATCACGGCCACGGCCGGTGTCGAGCTGACCGTGCTGGACTCCACCGACCCCGGCCAGGTGCGCCGTGTGCTCCACGACCGGCTCGAGCGCACCGCCGTCGTGGTGTCGAGCAAGTCCGGGACGACGGTGGAGACCGACAGCCAGCGCCGCGCCTTCGAGGCCGCCTTCCGCGCCGCCGGCATCGACGCGGCCGCCCGGATGGTGGTCGTCACCGACCCCGGCTCGGAGCTGGAGCGGATCGCCCGGGACGCCGGCTACCGGGCCGTCTTCCTCGCCGACCCGGACGTCGGGGGGCGGTACAGCGCGCTCACGGCGTTCGGGCTCGTGCCGTCCGGGCTGGCCGGCGTGGACGTCGCCGCGCTGCTGGACGAGGCGGCCGCGGTGAGCGAGCTGCTCGCCTCCGACGAGGCGGACAACCCGGCGCTCGTGCTGGGCGCCGCCCTCGGCGGCACCGAGCCGCTGCGCGACAAGGTGGTGCTCCTCGACGCCGGCTCCGGGCTGCGCGGCTTCGGGGACTGGGCCGAGCAGCTCGTCGCCGAGTCCACCGGCAAGGACGGCACGGGCCTGCTCCCGGTGGTGGTCGCCGGTCCCGGTGCGCCGGAGGTGACGTCCGGCGCACCGGACGTGCTCGTCGTCCGGCTCACCCCGGACGCCGCCGCCGACGACGGCGCCGCGGGCGGGGCGGTCGTGAGCGTGTCCGGCCCGCTCGGGGCGCAGTTCCTGCTCTGGGAGTACGCGACCGCGGTGGCGGGGCGGCTGCTCGGGATCAACCCGTTCGACCAGCCCGACGTCGAGTCGGCCAAGCAGGCGGCCCGCGGCCTGCTGGAGGCCCAGCCGTCGCCGGAGCCGGCGGTGTTCGCCGACGGCGCGGTCGAGGTGCGCGGCAGCGACGGCCTGCTGGACGGCGTCCAGGACCTCGCCGGCGCCGTCCGGGCGCTGCTGGGCCGGCTCGACCCCGAGCGCGGCTACCTCGCCGTGATGGCCTACGTCGACCGGGACACCCCCGGCCTGGCCGACGTCCGGGACGCGCTGGCGGCCGCGACCGGCCGTCCGGTCACCTTCGGCTGGGGGCCCCGGTTCCTGCACTCCACCGGGCAGTACCACAAGGGCGGGCCGGCGACCGGCGTGTACCTGCAGGTCACGGCCGGCAGCGGGGACGACGCGGATGCCCACGTGCCCGGGCGGCCGTTCACGTTCGGCCGGCTGATCGCCGCGCAGGCCGCCGGGGACGCCGCCGTGCTGGCGCAGACCGGCCGCCCGGTCCTTCGGCTGCACGCGACCGGGCCCGAGGGCCTGCGGCAGGTCGTCGCCGCGCTGGCGGGCCGGGGGTGAGCCCGGCACGGGTTGCCCCGGGCCGCAACCCGCTGCGCGACCCGCGCGACAAACGGCTCCCCCGGATCGCCGGCCCCTCGAGCCTGGTGCTGTTCGGCGTCACCGGTGACCTGGCCCGCTCCAAGCTCATGCCGGCCGTGTACGACCTGGCCAACCGCGGGCTGCTGCCGCCCGGCTTCGCCCTCGTCGGCTTCGCCCGCCGCGACTGGGCGGACCAGGACTTCGGCCGGATCGTCCACGACTCGGTGCGGGCGAACGCCCGGACGCCGTTCCGCGAAAGCGTCTGGCAGCAGCTCGCCGAGGGGCTGCGGTTCGTGCCCGGCGAGTTCGACGACGACGCGGCGTTCGACCGCCTGGCGGAGGTCACCCGCCGGCTGGATGCCGAGCGCGGCACCGGCGGCAACCACGCGTTCTACCTGTCGATCCCGCCGCGGTTCTTCGGCCAGGTCACCCGCCAGCTGGCCCGCTCCGGGCTGTCCACGCCGGTCGAGGGCCAGTGGCGGCGCGTCGTCATCGAGAAGCCGTTCGGCCACGACCTGGCGAGCGCGCGCGAGCTCAACGCCGTGGTCGAGGAGGTGTTCCCCGCCGACTCCGTGTTCCGGATCGACCACTACCTCGGCAAGGAGACGGTGCAGAACCTGCTGGCGCTGCGCTTCGCCAACCAGCTGTTCGAGCCGATCTGGAACGCCAACTACGTGGACCACGTGCAGGTCACGATGGCGGAGGACATCGGGATCGGGGGGCGCGCCGGGTACTACGACGGCATCGGGGCGGCACGGGACGTCATCCAGAACCACCTGCTGCAGCTGCTGGCGCTGACCGCGATGGAGGAGCCGGTCTCCTTCGGCGCCGACGACCTGCGCGCGGAGAAGGAGAAGGTGCTGTCCGCCGTCCGGCTGCCACCGGACCTGTCGAAGGCCACCGCACGGGGCCAGTACGCCCGTGGCTGGCAGGGCGGCGAAGAGGTCCGGGGCTACTGCGAGGAGGACGGCATCGCGCCGGACTCCCGCACCGAGACGTACGCCGCGGTGAAGCTGCTCATCGACACCCGGCGCTGGGCCGGCGTCCCGTTCTACCTGCGCACCGGCAAGCGGCTCGGCCGCCGGGTCACCGAGATCGCCGTGGTCTTCAAGCGCGCGCCGCACCTGCCGTTCGAGCAGACCGCCACCGAGGAGCTCGGGGAGAACGCCCTCGTGATCCGCGTCCAGCCGGACGAGGGCGTCACGATCCGCTTCGGCTCCAAGGTGCCCGGCACCGCGATGGAGGTCCGGGACGTGACGATGGACTTCGGCTACGGGCACTCGTTCACCGAGTCGTCCCCCGAGGCGTACGAGCGGCTGATCCTCGACGTCCTGCTCGGCGAGCCGCCGCTGTTCCCCCGGCACGAGGAGGTCGAGCTGTCGTGGCGGATCCTCGACCCCGTCATCGAGCACTGGGCGTCCCGGGGAGCGCCGGACACCTACCCGGCCGGGTCGTGGGGGCCGGCGTCCGCGGCGGCGATGATGGCGCGTGACGGCCGGGCGTGGAGGCGCCCGTGATCGTCGACCTGCCGCAGACCACCACCGGGGCGGTGTCCCGGGCGCTGGTGGACCTGCGGGACCGGGGCGGTGCCGTCGCGCTCGGCCGGGTGCTGACCCTCGTGATCCCCACCGACGAGCCGGAGGCCGAGGCCGCGATCCAGGCCGCGAACGACGCGTCCCGCGAGCACCCGTGCCGCGTCCTCGTCGTCGTGCGCGGCAACCGGCGAGGCGCCATCCGGCTCGACGCGCAGATCCGGGTGGGCGGCGACGCGGGCGCGAGCGAGGTCGTCGTGCTGCGGTCCTACGGCGCGCTCTGCGACCACGGGGACGCGCTGATCGTGCCGCTGCTCCTGCCGGACGCCCCGGTGGTGGCGTGGTGGCCCGGCCCGCCGCCGCCGTCCCCGTCCACCGACCGGATCGGCGCGATGGCGCAGCGCCGGATCACGGACGCCGCGGCCGCCGGCCGGCCCGGCCAGGCGCTGCGGCGGCTGGCCGCCGCCTACGCGCCCGGTGACACCGACCTGGCGTGGACCCGGCTGACGCTGTGGCGGGGCATCCTCGTGGCGGCGCTCGAGCAGCCGCCGTTCGAGCCGGTGACCTCGGCGACCGTGACCGGCGCGTCCGACAGCCCCAGCGCCGACCTCATGGCCGCGTGGCTGGGTGACGCCCTGCGCTGCCCGGTCACGCGGTCCAAGGAGCGGGCGGGCACCGGGCTGACCGCCGTCCGGCTCGACCGGCGCAGCGGCCCGGTGGAGCTGGTCCGGCCGCCGGAGAGCGCCATGGCCACGCTCAGCCAGCCGGGGCACCCGGACCGGCGCATCTCGCTGCCCCGTCGTCCCGACAACGACTGCCTCGCCGAGGAGCTGCGGCGCCTGCACCCCGACGACGTGTACGGGGAGGTGCTGACCAAGGGCCTGCGCCGGCTGGACGCCGCACGGGCCAGGACCAGTCCGACACCCACGGAGGAGCGCACGTGACCGGCAGCCCGACGTCCGTCGTCGTCCACGCCGATCCCGACCTGCTGGCCGCCGCGGTGGCGGCCCGGCTCGTCACGCGGCTGGTGGACACCCAGGCCGCGCGCGGGCACGCGTCGCTCGTGCTCACCGGCGGGACCGTCGGGATCAAGGTGCTGGAGCACCTGGCCGGCTGCCCGCCGCGCGACGCCGTCGACTGGTCGCGGGTCGACCTGTGGTGGGGGGACGAGCGGTTCCTGCCGGCCGGGCACCCCGAGCGCAACGAGACCCAGGCCCGGGAGGCGCTGCTGGACCGGCTGCCGCTCGACCCGGCCCGCGTGCACCCGATGCCGGCGAGCGACGGCCCCGACGGCGACGACGTGGACGCCGCGGCCGCGCGCTACGCCGAGGAGCTGCGGGCGGCCAGCCGCCCCGAGGACCACGGCGACGTGCCGACCTTCGACGTGCTGCTGCTCGGGGTCGGTGCCGACGGGCACTGCGCCTCGCTGTTCCCGGAGCAGCCGGCGGTGTACGAGACGGAGCGGACCGTCGTCGGCGTCCACGGCTCGCCCAAGCCGCCGCCGCAGCGGATCAGCCTGACGCTGCCGGCGCTGCGCTGCGCCGAGGAGGTGTGGTTCGTCGTCGCCGGCGAGGACAAGGCCGCGCCGGTGGCGATGGCGCTGTCCGGCGCCGGGCCGGTGCAGGTGCCGGCGGCGGGACCGAGCGGGCGCCGCCGGACGCTGTGGCTGCTCGACCGCGCCGCCGCCTCGCAGATCCCGCCCGGACTGGCGCGCCTCGCGAGCCCCTGACCGCAATAACCAGGCTTCTTGCCGCCTGGCCAGGGGTGCTGGCGGCAACAACCCTGGTTATTGCGGTTCGGGGGTCAGCGGACGATGCGCTTGGCGCGCAGCGCCTCGAGTGCCTCGGCGAGGATCGCCTGGCCGTCGGCGTCGCTGCGCCGCTCCTTCACGTACGCGAGGTGGGTCTTGTACGGCTCGTTGCGCGGCGGCGCCGGCGGGTTGTCGCGGTCCTGCCCCGCGGGGAAGCCGCAGCGCGGGCAGTCCCAGCTGTCGGGGGCCTGCAGGCCCTCCTCCTGGGCGAAGCTCGGCCGGGTCTCGTGACCGTTCGCGCACCAGTACGAGACCCAGAACCGCGGGGCGGCCTCGCCCCGCTCGGCCTCCCCCATCGGGCCCGCGCCGACCCTGCTTCCGCGGATCGCGTTACCACCAGCCACCGTTGCTTCCTCGCTCCTCGTCGTGTCTACCGGGCCCTACCGTGTCGGGCAGGGTGCCGTGCTCGCCGGCCCGTGTCAGCCCTCCGCGGGGACGAACCGCTCCAGGACGCCGAGGAGCACGATCACCGTCGTCCACAGCACCGCGACCGCGATGGTGAACCGGTTGAGGTTGCGCTCCGCGACGCCGGAGCTGCCCGCCCCGGCGGACATCCCGCCCCCGAACATGTCCGACAGGCCGCCACCCCGCCCCTTGTGCATGAGGATCAGCAGGGTCAGGAACAGGCTGGTGATGGCCAGCAGCACCTGCAGGGTGATGCGCAGTGCGGTCACGGAAGGCCTCTCGGGATCCGGCGGGTCGGACGCGCCGACCAGGATACGGGAGTTGCCGGCGCCGATCGACGGCACCGGCGGGCGGTAGATCCCTACAGACCCACCCGGTGGTGCTGGAAGCGGCAGATCGCCGCGAACTCCTCGGCGTCCAGGCTGGCGCCACCGACGAGGGCACCGTCGACGTCCGCCTCGGCCATGATCCCCGCGACGTTGCCGGACTTCACCGACCCGCCGTACAGGATCCGCACCCCGTCCGCGACGCCGTCGCCGTGCTGCTCGGCGATCCGGGCGCGCAGGGCGGCGCACACCTCCTGGGCGTCCTGCGCGGTGGCGACCTCCCCGGTGCCGATCGCCCACACCGGTTCGTAGGCGACGACCACCCGCGCGACGTCCTCGGCGCTCATCCCGTCCAGGACGCCGTCCAGCTGGCCGACGCAGTGCTCGACGTGGCCGCCGGCCTGGCGGACGTCGAGCGGCTCGCCCACGCAGACGATCGGGACCAGGTCGTGCCGCAGCGCGGCCCGGGCCTTGGCGCCGACGAGCGCGTCGTCCTCGTGGTGGTACTGGCGTCGTTCGCTGTGCCCGACGACGACGTAGGAGCACCCGAGCCGGGCGAGCATCCGCGGGGAGATGTCGCCGGTGTAGGCGCCCTCGTCGTGCGGCGAGCAGTCCTGCGCGCCGTAGCGGAGGTCGAGCCGGTCGCCGTCCACGAGGGTCTGCACCGAGCGCAGGTCGGTGAACGGCGGCAGGACGGCGACCTCGACGGCCGCGTAGTCGTGCTTGGCGTCCTGCAGCGTCCAGGCCAGCTTCTGCACCAGGTGGGTGGCCTGGAAGTGGTCGAGGTTCATCTTCCAGTTGCCCGCCATCAGCGGCGTGCGAGACGTGCCCATGAGCGTCAGTCCTCCAGGACGGTCAGGCCGGGAAGCTGCTTGCCCTCGAGGTACTCGAGGCTCGCACCGCCGCCGGTCGAGATGTGGCCGAAGTCGTCGTCGGAGAACCCGAGCCGCCGCACCGCGGCCGCCGAGTCACCGCCGCCGACCACGGTGAACGCGTCCGACTCCACCAGGGCCTGGGCGAGGGCTCGGGTGCCCTCGGCGTAGGGAGCCATCTCGAACGCGCCCATCGGCCCGTTCCAGAACACCGTCCGGGCGTCGGAGACCCGGCGCGCGAACTCGGCCGCGGACTCCGGTCCGATGTCCAGACCCATCCGGTCGGCGGGAATCGCGTCGGCGGGGACGACCTCGTGGTCGGCGTCCGCGCTGAACGCGGTGGCCGCGACGACGTCGGTGGGCAGGACCACCTCGACGCCCTTGGCCGCGGCCTGCTCGAGGTAGCCGCGCACGGTGTCGACCTGGTCGGCCTCCAGCAGGCTCGTGCCGACCTCGTGCCCCCGAGCCGCCAGGAAGGTGAAGACCATCCCGCCGCCGACGAGGATGCGGTCGGCGGTGCCGAGGAGGTTCTCGATCACCCCGAGCTTGTCGGAGACCTTGGCGCCCCCGAGGACGACGGCGTAGGGGCGCTCCGGGTCCTCGGTCAGCCGCCTGAGGACCTCCACCTCGGCGAGCACGAGCCCGCCGGCCGCGTGCGGGAGCCGCTGCGCGACGTCGTACACGCTGGCCTGCTTACGGTGCACCACGCCGAAGCCGTCGGAGACGAAGGCGTCGGCGAGGGACGCCAGCTGGTCGGCGAAGGCGCCGCGCTCGGCGGCGTCCTTGCTGGTCTCACCGGGGTTGAAGCGGAGGTTCTCCAGCAGCAGCAGCTCACCGTCGCCGAGCGACTCGACGGCGGCCCGGGCCTCCTCCCCCACGGTGTCGTGGGCGAAGAGCACCGTGACCCCGGGCAGCAGCTCGGCGATGCGCGCGTGCACCGGCGCCAGCGAGTAGCGCTCCTCCGGCGCGCCCTTGGGCCGCCCGAGGTGCGACACCACGATGACGCGAGCCCCGGCGTCCAGCAGCCGCCGCCACGTCGGCAGCGACGCGCGGATCCGGCCGTCGTCGGTGATCGTGCCGCCGTCCAGGGGCACGTTGAGGTCGCTGCGGACGAGCACGCGCCGTCCGCGCAGCTGCCCCAGGTCGTCGATCGTCTTCACGCGTTCCGTCCCTTCCCCACCACGACAGGCGTGATCACGGGATTCCGCCACCCGCGCGGTGGCGGAATCCCATGATCACCAAGGGTGCTCTAGAGGCTGCGGCCGACCAGCTGCACGAGGTCGACGAGGCGGCACGAGTAGCCCCACTCGTTGTCGTACCAGCCGACGACCTTGACCTGGTCGCCGATCACCTTGGTCAGGCCCGCGTCGAAGATGCAGGAGTGCGGGTCGGTGACGATGTCGCTGGAGACGATCGGGTCCTCGGTGTACTTCAGGATGCCCTTGAGCGGGCCCTCGGCCGCGGCCTTGACGGCGGCGTTGACCTCCTCCACCGAGGTCTCGCGGGACGCCGTGAACGACAGGTCGGTCGCCGACCCGGTCGGCACCGGCACGCGCAGCGCGTAGCCGTCCAGCTTGCCCTTGAGCTCGGGCATCACCAGGCCGATGGCCTTCGCCGCGCCGGTCGACGTGGGCACGATGTTGATCGCGGCGGCCCGGGCGCGGCGCAGGTCCTTGTGCGGGCCGTCCTGCAGGTTCTGGTCCTGCGTGTAGGCGTGGATCGTGGTCATCAGGCCGCGGACGATCCCGACCGACTCGTGCAGCGCCTTCGCCATCGGCGCCAGGCAGTTCGTGGTGCACGACGCGTTCGAGATGATCGTGTGAGCCGACGGGTCGTACGCGTCCTCGTTGACGCCCAGGACGACGGTGACGTCCTCGTTCTTCGCCGGCGCGGAGATGATGACCTTCTTGGCACCGGCGTCGAGATGCGCCTTGGCCTTGGTCGCGTCGGTGAACCGGCCGGTCGACTCGATCACCACGTCGGCGCCGAGGTCGCCCCACGGCAGCTTGGTCGGGTCGGTCTCGGCCATCGCCTTGAAGCTCTTGCCGCCGACCGAGATGGAGTCCTCGGTGTACGTGACGTCCTCGAGCCGCCCGAGGATCGAGTCGTACTTGAGCAGGTGCGCCAGGGACTTGTTGTCGGTCAGGTCGTTGACGCCGACGACCTCGATGTCGGCGCCGTTCGCCAGCGCGGCCCGGAGGAAGTTCCGGCCGATCCGGCCGAAGCCGTTGATGCCTACGCGGGTGGTCACTGCGGTTGCCCTCCTCGGCATGCGCCGCTCGTCGGCAGCGCTGTGTGGGGTTTCCGTGCTTCTTGCGACCCTAGGGGATACCGGCGGGTAGCCGGCCGCCCAGGGACTTCGGTCATGCGTCCAGCATGTCCGGTGTGAGGTTCGCGTCCGTTCCGGGGACGCCGAGCTCGCTCGCGCGCCGGTCCGCCATCGCCAGCAGCCGGCGGATCCTCCCCGCGACGGCGTCCTTGGTCATCGGCGGGTCGGACAGCTGGCCGAGCTCCTCGAGGGACGCCTGCTTGTGCTCCAGCCGCAGCCGACCCGCCTGCCTGAGGTGCTCGGGGACGTCGTCCCCGAGGATCTCCAGCGCCCGCTCGACCCGCGCGCCCGCGGCCACCGCCGCCCTCGCGGAGCGCCGCAGGTTGGCGTCGTCGAAGTTCGCCAGCCGGTTGGCGGTGGCCCGCACCTCGCGGCGCATCCGCCGCTCCTCCCAGGTGAGCACGGCGTCGTGCGCGCCGAGCCGGGTGAGCATGGCACCGATCGCGTCGCCGTCCCGGATCACCACGCGGTCGACGCCGCGCACGTCGCGGGCCTTTCCCTGGACGCCGAGCCGCCGGGCGGCACCCACCAGCGCCAGGGCGGCCTCGGGGCCCGGGCACGTGACCTCCAGCGCCGAGGAGCGCCCCGGCTCGGTCAGCGACCCGTGCGCGAGGAACGCGCCGCGCCAGGCCGCTTCTGCGTCGCAGACCGCGCCGGAGACCACCTGCGGCGGCAGGCCGCGCACCGGCCTGCCCCGGCCGTCGAGCAGGCCGGTCTGGCGGGCCAGCGCCTCGCCACCGGAG
>JBMOMI010000058.1:0-15855 GCA_049325235.1 Actinomycetota bacterium
AACCTGCTCACCGAAGAACTCACCGCCCTGCACGCATCACTCCCCGGCGACCGCCGCCCACTGACCTACCAGCTCAGCGTCGCATGACTTTCAACCAGCCGCAGAGGCCTACCCGAGGAGGTCTGAGCCTGGGGTGCGGTGGTGGAGACGGCGGGTCAGGAGGTCGCGGTGATGTAGGCGAGGTTGGGGTCGGCGAAGAACCCGCGGATGATGTGCGGCATGCGTTGCAGTCGTCGCAGCGCGGCGACGGCCTTGGCCTTCAGGTCGTCCTTGTCGGTGATGCCGGCGCGGCCGACGCGGTCGGCCTTGACGTTCTTCCAGACCCACTCGTCGGGGTTGAGCTCCGGGGAGTAGCCGGGCAGGGTGAAGATGCGTAGCTGGCCGTTGCTGGCTTCGGCGAACGCCTTGACCTTCTTGGACTTGTGGGTGGGGTGACCGTCGACGACGAGGAACACCGGGCCGTCGGTGTCGCGCATCAGCCGGCGGCAGAAGTCGAGGAACGTGTCGGCGGTGAAGCTGCCGGTGTAGGTGGCGAAGCGCAGCACACCTTTGGCGGTGACCGCGGAGACCATGTTCACCGAGTGCCGGGAGCCGGTGGTCTTCACCACCGGTGTCCTGCCGCGGGCCGCCCAGGTGGTGCCCGCGTGGTAGTCGCTGCGCAGCCCCGCCTCATCGGCGAAGTAGATGGTCGCCCCGACCTTCTTGGCCTCGGCCTGGATCGCCGGGAACCGCTCGGTCCTCCAGGCGGCGACCGCCTGCTCGTCCTGCTGCCAGGCGCGCCAGATCGGCCGTTGCGGCGACAGGCCGAGCGCCTTGAGCAGCCGGCCGACGCTGACCGCGGACAACGCCACGTCGAACTTCTGGCGGATCAGCTGGCGGACCAGGTCCCGCGTCCACAGCGCGAAGTCGAAGGAGTACTGGCGCGGGTCGCCACCCACCACCCACCGGTAGACCTGCTGCATCTGCGCAGCGGACAGCTTCGGCGGACGCCCCGGCACGGGCTTCGCCGCCAACGCCGCCTTGCCGCCCTCCCGGTACTTCGCCAGCCACCCGTACACGGCGCTACGAGTCATCCCCAACGCTGCCGCGACATCCTCCGGATGCTGACCAGCGGCCACCGCGTCAACCGCACGGAACCGCATCTGCTCCAGCGTCTTGTGATCCAGCTTCCGGCCGTCGTTCTCGCGCATGCACCATTGTCCCAAGAAACCAAGATCGAGTCCAGTTACTTACGCCCTGATTAGTAAGAAGAGCCGGTAATACGGTACCGGCTCAGCTGATGAGCCAGCAGCAGCGGGAATCCAGGGGCTGCCGGCGTGGAGCATGCGCAGCACGGCCTACAGAACGAGCAGGGCGCTGGCGTGCTGCGCCCTTGACGCAGGAGGGCCGACGGGACCGGTCGAAGGTCACGAGACGTCCGCCCTACGCAACGGCCAGGGCCAGCAGGTAGGCGTCGGTGACCTGACGTGGCCCGTGCCGGCGCGAGCGGTCGACGATCCCGTCGTCCAGCAGGGCTCCGCTCACTCGGGCTCGTCCTCGAGTAGCCGATCGACCAACGCACTGGGGACCGCTGGGCCACGCCGGGGAAGCGGCCGGAACCCGTGCCGATCCGCCGTCTCGCCTCCGGGATGGGGCTGCGGTGCCATCAGGCCGCGACGGGCCAGCTCGGACAGCACCTGGCCGACCGTCCGCTTCTCCCGCCGGGCCCGCTCCTGCACGGCGAGCAGGACGTCGTCGTCCAGGTTCAACGTGGTGCGCATGCATCCGATGCTAAGGCATCACTTTGGGGGCATGCCCTTGTGCAAGAAGACGTGTGCGGAGGCATTGCGTCCCGCACCGAGGTGAGCGTCCCCGCGGGGGACGTCTACGGCCGTTCCCGGCGTACGCCGCGTCAGCCGAGGTGCACCGGCAGCCGAGGCGCCAGCTCGGTCCGATCATGTGGTCCATCCAGGATCGATCTCGTCGTAGGGTGACGTCGTGGGCATGACACGGGTCGAGTGGTCCCGCCTGCTGCACGACCTCGACGAAGCGACCCGCGCGCTGGGCGACACGACCGACGTGCCGCCGGCGATCGCCCGGCTGGTCGAGGGCCTGACCGAGGACCTGCACGCCCGCGACCCGCACGGGCTGGGGATCGACCCCTACCTGTCCTCCGCGGTCTTCGCCGCAGCCCTGCTCGCGATGAAGGCGCTGCGCCACGACGCGGCACAAGAACGGCGCCGGGACGTCCGGATCGCGCTGGAGCAGCTGCGCCACGTCGTCCGTGACGTGTCGGAGTCGGTGCCCGTCGCAGACGACCGGCCGATCAAGGAGGGGCTGGCCCAGCTGGTCGGCCTACTGGCGGTGCCGCAGCCGGAGGTCGCCGTACTGCTGAAGATCTCCCCCCGCCACCTGCAGCGCCGGCTGAGCCCGCAGGGCCCGCAGCCCGAAGGCGCGGACGCCGCGAGGATCCGGGTCGTCGCCCGGATCGCCGACCAGCTGCGCCACGTGTTCACCGGTCCCGGAGTGGTCCAGTGGTTCCGTCGCCCGCACCCGCGGCTGGGCCGGCCACCGCTGGAGCTGCTCGACGACCCGCTGAACGCTCCGAGGCTGCTCGACCTCGCGCTGTCCGCGCGCGCTCAGGGCTCGTGATCACCGCCTACCGGAACGCCGCGTACGACACGCCCTGGTGGACCGCGGCCGGGCTGAGCGGGTGCAGGCTCCTCCCCCGCGGACCTCGTCGCTGAGGACCACGACGCCTGCCAGTGACTGGCGGAGAGGCAGCGGGGCGCTGGCGCCACCGGGCTGGTGGTGCCTTCGGCGGCCCTGCCGGGCACGAGCAACCTGGTGCTCTTCGGCGTCCGGGTACTGCATCCCTACCTGGCCGAGCCGGTGACCCCGGAGGAGGTCCGGACCGGCCACCTCACCGACGGGGCCCGGCCCGCGGCCGAGGTGCTCCGGCTCGTCCGATGGCTCGGCGCCCCGCACCCGGCCTTGGACGAGTGGCTGGCCACGGGCGCGTACCGCACGCTGGACGACCCGATGGCCACCCGATGGTGACCAGAGGCACCGTAGATGTCCGCCCTGTTTGGCAGGATGCCAGGAGCACCATTGACCACGGTCCGCGACGAGGGGAACCGACGTGAGCACGCTGCTTCGCGACGTCATCGCGATCCCCGAGCGGGCCGGGGCCGACGACTACGTGCTGCGCCTCACCGAGGGCGTGGGCCGGGGCCGGCTGGCCACCACGGTGGCCGAGTACGTCCTCACCGACGCGCTCGCCGCCGCCTTCGACCAGGCCCTCGACCTGGTCGCGGCGGCGCTGCGCGACGGGCAGAGCCGGGCGGCGTTCCTCTCCGGCTCGTTCGGCTCCGGCAAGAGCCACTTCATGGCCGTGCTGCACGCCCTGCTCGGTCACGAGCCGATCGCCCGGGCCAAGCCCGAGCTCGCCCCGGTGATCACCCGGCATGACGACGTGCTGACCGGGCGGAAGATCCTACGGCTGGCCTACCACTTCCTCGATGCTCGCAGCGTCGAGGAGACCATCCTCGGCGGCTACGTCGCGCAGATCCAAGCCCTGCACCCCGACAGCGACCTGCCGGCGGTGCACCGTGGGGACGCCGTGCTCGCCGACGGGGAGGCGATGCGGGCCCGGATCGGGGACGACGCGTTCTTTGCCGGCCTCAGCCAGCATGGCGCCGCCGCACGCGGCGCCGACCCGTGGAGCCGGGTGCTCGACGCGGAGTGGGACGCCGCGTCGTACGACGCGGCCCGTGCCGCCCCGCCGGGGAGCGAGGCGCGGCAGCGGCTGGTGTCGGCGCTGGTGCGCGCATACTTCACCGCCTACGCCCGGACCGCCGACTTCGTGTCCCTCGACGAGGGGCTGGCGGCGATCACCCGGCACGCCAAGGGCCTCGGCTACGACGCGGTGGTGATGTTCCTCGACGAGCTCGTGCTGTGGCTGGCCTTCGCCGTACGCAACCGGGAGTTCTTCGGCCGCGAGGCACAGAAGATCACCAAGCTGGTGGAGTCCGGGCACGGCGAGCGGCCGATCCCCGTGGTGTCCTTCGTCGCCCGGCAGATGGACCTGCGCCGCTACTTCGTCGAGTCCGGCGGCGGGGTCGGCTCGGAGCAGGAGGCGCTGGACAACGCGTTCCGCCACCAGGAGGGACGCTTCGCGACCCTGGTGCTCGGCGACGACAACCTGCCCTACGTGGCGGAGAAGCGGCTGCTGCGGCCGGTCGACGACCACGCCCGCCGCGTGCTCGACGACGCGTTCCGCCGGCTCGACCGTCGGCCCGAGGTGTGGGACGTGCTGCTGGACGGCGCCAACACCGACGAGCAGCACCGAGGGGCCAACCAGGCCGCGTTCCGCCGTACGTATCCGTTCTCGCCCGCGCTGGTCTCCACGCTGCGCACCCTCGCCTCCGCGATGCAGCGCGACCGGACAGCGCTGAAGGTGATGCAGCAGCTGCTCGTCCGGCGCCGCGACAGGCTCACCGTCGACGACGTCGTCCCGGTCGGCGACGTGTTCGACCTCGTCGTCGAGGGCAACCAGGCGCTGACCCCGGACATGGCCGGGAGGTTCAAGAACGCCCGGGCGCTCTACCACGACAAGCTGCGCCCGCTGCTGCTGCGCGAGCACCGCCTGGCCGACGCGGACGTCGCGACGCTGCCGGCCGGGCACCCGTTCCACGCCGACGACCGGCTGGTCAAGACACTCGTGCTGTCCGCCGTCGCCCCCGAGGTGCCGGCGCTCAAGGAGCTGACGGCGGCTCGGCTCGCCGCGCTCAACCACGGCTCGATCGTCAGCCCCTTGCCCGGCCAGGAAGCCTCCGTCGTCCTGTCCAAGGTGCGCCGCTGGCAGGGCGACGTACCGGAGATCCACGTCACCAGCGACCCCCGCAACCCCGTCATCCGGGTGCGCATCGCCGAGGTCGACTACGAGAGCGTCGTGGAGAAGGCCAAGGGCGAGGACAACGACGGCCGGCGCCGGGAGACGCTCAAGCGTCTGGTGTGGGAGGCGTTCGGCGTCACCGACCTCGACGGGGACGCCTACGGCGTCTCCCACCACGCCGTGGTGTGGCGCGGTTCCCGGCGCGACGTCGAGGTGGTCTTCGGCAACGTCAGGGACCGCACCTGGCTCGCCGACACCGCGTTCGAGGCCGGCCCGGGCAGCTGGCGCTTCGTCGTGGACTACCCCTTCGACGAGGAGGGCCGCAGCGCCCGCGACGACCTGGCGCGCGTGTCCGATCTGGCCTCGCGCGGCCTCGTCACCCGCACCGTGGTGTGGGTGCCGCGCTTCCTCGCCCGGGAACGGCGCGACGAGCTGGGCCGGCTGGTCATCCTCGACTGGCTGCTCGGCTCCGGCGACCGCTGGACCGCCCACGCCAACCACCTCGCCGACGCCGATCGGGTGCAGGCCCGCACCATCCTGGAATCCCAGCGGGACGCGCTGCGCGAACGGATGCGCCGGGTCGTGCAAGAGGCGTACGGTGCGGCCACCCCCACGCCGGGAAGCCTGGAGGAGGACGAGGGGCACGACCGCGTGCTCATCAGCCTGGACCCGGCCTTCGCCCCTGCCTCGCCCGTCGGCCACGACCTCGGCGCCGCCTTCCGTAACCTCGTCGACCAGGCGTTCACGGCGACCTTCCCCGGCCACCCCCACTTCGAGCCGGAGGACCGCGAGGTCCGGCCCGCCGAGATCACCGCGGTGTTGGCCGCGGTCGAGGCCGCCCACCAGGACCGGGACGGGCGCGCGTTTGTCGAGCCCGCTCGCCGGGACGCCGTACGCCGGGTCGCCAACCCCCTCGGCGTCGGGCACATGGGTGAGACGCACTTCCTGTTCGGCGCCGACCGCTTCCGGTGGGCCATGGAGTTCTCCCGGGCCATGGGGCGGGAGGGCTTGGCCCCGGACGAACCGGTCACCGTCGCGACGCTGCGCACCTGGGTCGCGAAGGTGGAGCCGCCGGCGGGGCTGCGCCCGGAGGTCACCGACCTGATCATCAGCGCCTGGGCGGTTCTGCAGAACCGGACGTGGTACCGGCACGGCGCCGCGCTGGTGCCCGCGCCCCAGCCCGGCGCCCTCGCCCCCGACATCGAGTTGCGACCGGAGCGGTTGCCGGCGTCCGGCGACTGGGAACAGGCCGTCAACCGAGCCGCGGCGGTCTTCGGCGTGGTCGGCAACCCCTACCTCACCGGCGCGGCCGTCGCAGAGCTCGCCGAACGGGTCCGTGGCGAGGCCTCGACCCTCGCTGGCGACGCAACCCTTCTCGTGGATCGGCTCACGGCCGCCTTCGCCCGGCTCGGCGTGCCGCGGGATGCCGGGGCCGGGCGACTGTCCACGGCGATCGCCGGCCGCGACCTCGTGACCGTCCTGCGCGTGGCCACCGACCGGGTGGCCCTGGTCGAGACGCTGGCCCGCAGCCCGCTGCCGGCCACGGACCAGGCGGTCGCCAGGTCGCTGCGCTCGGCGGG
This sequence comes from Actinomycetota bacterium, assembly GCA_049325235.1. Lineage (GTDB taxonomy): Bacteria > Actinomycetota > Actinomycetes > Actinomycetales > SCSIO-59966 > SCSIO-59966. The sequence continues at coordinate 6,457 of JBMOMI010000058.1, forward strand.
AGCCGTGGCTCGGGCCCTCGACGGTTACGCCTGGGACCGGCTGCAGCCGCTGCTCGCCGCGTCCGCCACCGGGGACGACCGGGGACGCGCGGCCAAGGCCATCGTCGACCGGCTCCGGGCTGCCCTCGCCGCCGACGAGCTCGCGCAGGCCCTGCAACCGGCGCTGCAGCGGGCCGAGGATGAGGCGTTCCAGTGGGCCCTTCGGCCCACGCCCACCGTGGCGCCTCCCCCTCCGCCGCCGGTGGGCGCCGTGAGCGGCGCGGCGGGACAGCGGCGGGTGCAGTCCCGGTCGGAGCTGGAGGCCGCGACGGCGGAGCTGCGCGCCTTCGTCGACGACCACCCCGGGCAGACCGTGATCGTCGAGTGGCGGGCGGAGCCGTGACGGCGGACGCCGCGTCGCTCCCGGTCATCCGCGCGCTGCTCGACGAGGCGCGCAAGAAGAACTACGACTCCGGGGTGCTCGGCGTACGGGCCCGCCCGCAGTGGGACGGACCGACCGAGTTCGACCACCACGGCGTCCCCGTCCGGGTGGTGCCGTGCCCCTCGGCGCTCGCCGTGCGAGAGGCCCTCCTCGAGCGCAGCGCGGGCCGCTGGCTGGTCGTGCTGACCGACCGCGACGAGCAGGACCTCGGGTTGGGCATCACCGCGCACCTCGCCTTCCGCTGGCTGCGCCGGCCCGACCCGTGGGATGCGGTCCGCGAGCGGTTCGAGGCGACCCGGATCGACCACCGCCTGGTCACCGCCGGGCAGGGCCGGGAGCTCGCTACCGGGCTGCTTGCCGCCACCCCGACCGAGGGCTGGCCCCCGGCGCGCGGAGGCTTGCTGACTCGCGACCACGCCTTCGGCTCGGTGGCCGCCGCCCGCCTACGGCTCGGCGCGCCGGGCAGGGACCTCGACCTGCCCGCGGTGCTCGCCTGGACGGTGCGCCCCGAGTCGGCCACCGCGCTGGCGGACCTGCGCGCGCTGTCCGGCGACACCCTCGTCGACGCGATGCTGAACTGGGTCGCTGACGCCTGCGGGACGGTCGGCCAGGCGGTCCAGCCGCTGCTACGTGACGGGCGCGCCGGTGACGTCGTACCCCTCGGTCTGGTCGCACAGGTCGTGCTCACCACGCCCGGAGATTCCGGACCCCGGGCCCTGCTACGCAGGGAGGTCGGGACCACGCTGCCCGAGGCGGCCGTACGGGCGTGGGCCAGCGCCGCGGAGGACACCACGCGGACGCTGATCCGCGCGGAGGATGCCACCGCCGCGGCCATGCTCGCCCGGGCCGAGACCCAGCTCGCCGAGCTAGAGGCCGGCGGGTACGCCGGCGCCTCCGACGTCCTCCGCCGTGGCCTGACCGCACGGCTCGCCGAGCTGGGCGAGGCACTGCGGGTCGCCGCCCAGGGCGCGCCCGTCCAGATGCAGGCGCACGGGCCCGACGCGCCGCTCGTCGACGCGACCGCGCTGTCCCGCGTGGAGAAGGCCTGGGGCCCGGTCGAGGCACACGCCTTGGCCGAGCACACGGACGAGACCCGCGTCCGGCGGGCGCTCGCCGGCGTCCGCCTCGCCCGCTGGCTCGCTGCCGCCGCGACGACCGCCACGGGCGGCGACCTGGCCGCCCAGGTCATCCGGTATCGCGACGAGGACGCCTGGGTGGACCGGGCGGTGGGCGACGCGTGGAGCGGGGTGACCGACGAACAGCTCGCGCAGGGCCTGCGCGCCGTACTCACCGCCACCCGGCTGCGCCGGGACCTGCACGACCGCGCCTTCGCCGAGGCCCTCGCCGCGCAGATCCGCGACGGGAGGCCCGCGCCGGCCGGCATCGCACACCTGGAGTCGGTCGTGGCCAGCACCCTACTGCCGCTGGCCCGGACGACGCCCGTGCTGCTCGTGGTCGCCGACGGCATGAGCGTCGCCATGGCCAGCGAGGTGGTCGACGACGTGGTGCGCCGCTACGAGACCTGGCTGGAGTGCGTGCCCGACACCCAGGACCGGCGCGGGGTCGCGCTGGCCTTGCTCCCCACGGTGACCGAAGTGTCGCGCACCAGCCTGCTCTGCGGCGAGCTTGCGGTCGGCGACCAGGCACGGGAGCGGGACGGCTTCACCCGGCTGTGCAGCGCGTACGGTCTGCGCGCCGCGCTGTTCCACAAGAAGCCGCTCGAGGCCAGCGAGGCCGGCTTCGCCCTGGCCCACGACGTGGCGGCGGCCGTCGACGACACCGCCGGTATGCCGGTCGTCGCCTGCGTGCTCAACACCATCGACGACGCCCTCGAGCGGTCCGACCCGGGCGGCACCGACTGGACCGCCGACACGGTCAAGCACCTGCACCCCCTGCTCGACCGGGCCCGGCGAGCCGGCCGCGTGGTCGTGCTCACCTCCGACCACGGGCACGTGGTGGAGCGGCGGGAGGGTCGGATGGTGTCCATGCCCGGCAGGTCGAGCAACCGTTCCCGGCCCTCGGCCCCGCCGCCCGGCGACGGGGAGGTCCGGGTCCACGGCCCGCGGGTGCTGCTCCACGACGGCGACGCGGTGCTCGCCGTCGACGAGCGGCTGCGGTACGGCCCGGTCAAGGCCGGCTACCACGGCGGCGCCGCGCCGGCCGAGGTCGTCGTACCAGTCGTCGTCTTGGCTCCGGGGCACGCGCCGGACGGGTGGCGGCTCGCTCCACCGCAAGCCCCCTTCTGGTGGCGAGTCCCATCGGTCACCGCTGCACCGGTTGCCCCTCCGCGGCGGGCTGCGGCGCCCGACGGCACGCTCGACCCTTTCGGCGAGGCGCCGGAGACCCGCGCGCCGGCGGCGGGCGCCGACCTGGCGGCCGCGGTGCTCGGCACGGCGGCCTACCGCGACCAGCGTCGCCGAGGCGGCCGCGTACCACTGAGCGACGACCAAGTGGCGCGGCTGTTGCGGGCACTGCTCAGCGCGCCGGCCGGGCGACTCGACCCCGAGTCCGCCGCCGCTGCGCTCGGCGTGGCCACGGTGCAGCTCGCCGGTGCGCTGTCCCAGGCCCAGCGGCTGCTCAACGTCGAGCAGTACCCCGTCCTCAGCCGCGACCCCGACGGGTCCACCGTGGTGCTCGACGAGGCGCTGCTGCGGGAGCAGTTCGGGGTGGGCCGGTGAAGTCGGAGCCGGCCGGCGAGCAGTTCAGCAGGCGGCGTCGCCGGGAGGTGCTCGAGGCACTGCGCCGCGGCACGGTGCCGCAGAACGGGCTGGATCTGCTGGCCGTGGGGCTGGACCGGTTCGAGGCCGCCGCCGCCGAGGACCTCGCGTCGGTGGCCTCGGGCGGCTCGACCTTCAAGGCGGTCCGCGGCGAGTACGGCGCCGGCAAGACCTTCTTCGCCCGCTGGCTGGGCGAGCAGGCCAAGCAGCGCGGCATGGCCGTCGCCGAGGTGCAGATCTCGGAAACCGAGACCCCGCTGCACCGGCTGGAGACGGTGTATCGGCGCATCTGCGAGTCGCTGCAGACCGCGGAGTTTCCGCCCTCGGCGTTCCGGCCGGTGCTCGACGCCTGGCTGTTCGCGCTGGAGCAGGAGGCCGGCGGCGGCGCCGACAACGTGCTGGAGCGGCGGCTGGCCGCCGTCTCCCGGACCACTCCCGCGTTCGCCGCTAGCCTGCGCGCCTACCGGACGGCTACGGCGTCTGGCGATGTGGCATCGGCTGAGGGGCTGGTGGCCTGGCTGGGCGGCCAGCCGCACGTCGCGGGGTCGGTACGGCGAGTGGCCGGCGTTCGCGGCCAGCTCGACCACTTCGGCGCCCTCGGCTTCCTGCAGGGCCTGCTGACCGTGCTGCGCGACTCCGGGCATCCGGGTCTGCTGCTCGTGCTCGACGAGGTCGAGACCCTACAGCGGATGCGCTCGGATGTCCGCGACAAGGCGCTCAACGCGTTGCGCCAACTCGTGGACGAGGTCGACTCCGGCCGCTTCCCCGGGCTCTACCTCATGGTCACCGGTACGCCAGCGTTCTTCGACGGGACGCAAGGCGTGCGGCGGCTGGCGCCGCTGGCGCAGCGGCTCGCGGTGGACTTCACCGCCGACCCGCGGTTCGACAGCCCGCGCGCCACCCAGCTGCGGCTGCGGGGCTTCGACCTGCCGGGGCTGGGCGAGCTCGGCCGCAAGGTGCGGGACCTCTACGCCACTGGTGCCGCTGCGCCGGATCGCATCCGCTCGGTCGTGGACGACGCCTACGTCGACACGCTGGCTGTCGCGCTCACCGGTCGGCTCGGCGGCAAGGTCGGCATCGCGCCGCGAGTGTTCCTCAAGAAGCTCGTCGGGGAGGTCCTCGACCGCGTCGACCTGCACGCCGACTTCGACCCGCGGCGGGACTACCCGCTGACCGTCTCGCCCAGCGAGCTGAGCGAGGTGGAGCGCAACGCGCTCGTCGGGGCCACACCGGCCAGCCTCGACGACATCGAGCTGTGACCGACACCGGCTTCGTGGCACTGCACCCGGCGGTCCAGCACCACGTCGTCAACACCCTCGGCTGGCCCTCGCTGCGGCCGCTGCAGGAGGAGGCGGTCGCACCGGTGCTCGCCGGCGAGGACGTGCTGCTGCTCGCTCCGACCGCCGGCGGCAAGACCGAGGCCGCGGTCTTCCCGCTGCTGTCCGCCATGGCGCACGAGGGCTGGCGTGGACTGTCCGTGCTCTACCTGTGCCCGCTGCGGGCGCTGCTCAACAACCTCGAGCCGCGGCTGTCGTCGTACGCCTCGTGGGTCGGGCGCACCGTAGGGCTGTGGCACGGGGACACCGGTAACAGCCGTCGGCGGCGGCTGCTCGTCGACCGGCCCCACCTGCTGCTGACCACCCCGGAGTCCCTGGAGTCCATGCTCGTCTCCACTCGCATCACGCCGCGCGAGCACTTCGCCGACCTACGCGCGATCGTCATCGACGAGATTCATGCGTTCGCCGGCGACGACCGCGGCTGGCACCTGCTGGCCGTGGTGGAGCGGCTGCAGAGGCTGGCCGGGAACCCGCTGCAGCGCATCGGCCTGTCCGCGACGGTCGGCAACCCCAGCGAGCTTCTGCAGTGGCTGCAAGGCTCCGGCGCCGGGACACGACAGGCTCACGTCGTCGCCCCCGACATGACGGCACCGGGGGGCCGGCCCGCCGGGGAGGTTACCCTCGACCACGTCGGCAGCGTCGACAACGCCGCCAAGGTCATCTCGATGCTGCATCGGGGCGAGAAGCGGCTGATGTTCTGCGAGAGCCGCCGCACCGTCGAGGAGCTGGCGGTCGCGCTGCACGCCAGGGGGGTGCAGACGTTCGTCTCCCACTCCTCGCTCTCCCTCGACGAGCGGCGCCGCGCCGAGCAGGCCTTCGCCGAGGCCCGCGACTGCGTCATCGTGTCCACGTCGACCTTGGAGCTCGGCATCGACGTCGGCGACCTCGACCGGGTCGTCCAACTCGACGCACCACGCACCGTGGCAGCCTTCCTGCAACGGCTCGGCCGCACCGGCCGGCGCCCGGGCACGACCCGCAACGCGCTGCTCCTCGCCACGACCGACGACGCGCTGCTCAGGGCAGCCGGCCTGCTGCACCTGTGGTCGCAAGGCTTCGTCGAGCCGATCGTCCCACCGCCTGGGCCGCGGCACATCGTCGCCCAGCAGCTCATCGCCCTGTGCCTGCAAGAAGGGCGGGTCGGCGAGAACACCTGGACCGAGTGGTGGGAAGGTCTGCCGTTGCACGACCAGACCGCTGCGACCATCGCGACGTGGCTGGTCCGGCGCGGGCACCTGGAGAGCGACAGCGGGATGCTGTTCATCGGGCCGGAAGCCGAGCGTCGCTACGGGCGGCGCAACTTCCTCGAGCTCCTCAGCGTCTTCGCGGCCAGCCCAGAGTTCGTCGTCCTGCACGGCCGGGCCGAGATCGGCTCCGTCGACCCCACGGTGCTCACGCGCAGGGTAGACGGACCCCGTGTCGTCGCGCTGGCCGGGCGCTCCTGGGCCGTGACGTACGTCGACTGGCGCCGCCGGCGCTGCTACGTCGAGCCGTCCGAGGCCGCGGGCCGCATGCGCTGGACGACGGGCGCCTCTCCGCTCTCGTTCGAACTGTGCCGGGCGCAGCGAGACGTGCTGCTCGGCGCCCAACCTCGGGTGACCCTGTCGCGCCGCGCCGACGCGGGCCTCCTCAGGCTGCGCGAAGAACGATCGGGCACGGCGCTTTCGTCCGGGACCGTGGTGCAGCATGACCAGGACCCGTGGTGGTGGACGTGGGCTGGAGCCCGCGCCAACGCGACGCTCGCGGCGGCGCTGCCGGACGTTGTCGAACCGGCCGGGCGCTACGACGACCTCCGGATCCGTCTCCGGCCCGACCTCGCACCCGGTGAGATCGGCGAGGCACTCGACGCCGTCCGAAGGCAGCCTGCCTGGCCGTGGCCAGCGGTCACCGAGGAGTCCATCCAGGGGCTGAAGTTCAGCGACGTCCTCCCGCCGGAGCTCGCCCACGAGGTGGTGGCCCAGCGGATGGGCGATGCAGACAAGGCCCGGGTCGTGGCCGGTGAACCGGTCCGGTGGCTCCGGCGGTCTTGACCGCACCGGGGCCGTGACCGGCCTCCTCCAAGATCCAGTGTGACGTTGGTGACGGACACGCCGGCGCGTCGCGTCGAGAACGTCACAGTTGATCTCTGTGGGCCCCTGAGGGGCCGGTCAGTACTCCTGCAGGGTCGGCCGGATGAGGATCTCGCTCACCGACACCCGGGGGGGCTGGCTGACGGCGTAGACGATGGCGGCGGCGATGTCCTCGGCGTGCAGGGCGTCAACCGCGTCGTACGTCGCCCGGCTGCGCTCCCGGATCGTCTCGTCGCTGATGTGGTCGGCCAGCTCGGTGCGTACCGCCCCGGGCTCGACGAGGATCACCCGGACCCGGTCGGGCAGCAGCTCCAGGCGCAGCCCCTCCGACCAGCCGCCCAACCCCCACTTGGTGGCGCTGTACACGCTGGACGTGGGCCGGGACCGGCGCCCGGCCACGCTGCTCACGTTCACCACGTCCCCGCCGCCGTTGCGCAGCGCCGGGAGGAAGGCGTCCGTCGCGGCCATCGCCCCGAGCAGGTTGATCTCGACCATGCGCCGCCACTCGTCGACCCGACCGGCGGCGAACGGGGACAGCAGCATCTGCCCGGCGTTGTTCACCAGGCAGTCGACCCGCCCCAGCTCGTCGGCGACCCGCGCCGCCGCCGCACGCAGCGACGCCTGGTCGGTCACGTCGGCGGTCAGCGCCAGGGCCTTGCCCCCACGGTCGGCGAGGTCGGCGGCCAGCGCCTCGATCCGGTCGGTCCGCCGGGCCAGCAGGGCGACGGCGGCCCCGGCGGCGGAGACGGCCCGGGCGGTGGCCGCCCCGATGCCGCTGGAGGCGCCGGTGACGACGACGACCCGGCCGGTCAGCGCGGTGGCGGACATGGGGCTCCCTTCGACGTACGGCGACAACCCGGCCCTCCCCCTCGGGGGACCAGTCAACCGAACCCGCCGCCGGGGCCAGCCACCGGCCCGGGACCTTCGGCCCGGCCGCTGCCGCCCTTCGACCCGTCCCCGCAGCGGGCGACCCGGCCGAGGATGGCAGGACAGCCAAGGAGGCCCCGTGCGAAAGATCGCCGTCACGGTGGTGGAGGCGCCCGCCTGCCACCTCTGCGCGGACGCCAAGGCCGCGCTCGCCGCGTTCGGCGCCGACTTCCCGCTGGAAGTGCACCTGGTGGACGTCCGCTCCCCCGAGGGCCGGCAGCTGGTACGCCGCCACCGGGCCGCCGTGCAGCCGCTGGTGCTGGTGGAAGGCGAGCTGCTGAGCGTGGGCCGGCTGCCCCGGGGGAAGCTGCGCCAGCGGCTAGAGCAGCTGCGGGCAAGCTGACGTGGGTGGCCTGCTGACCACCGGCTCCCTGCTGGCGGCCTTCTTCGCCGGCGCGGTGGCCCTGTTCGCTCCTTGCTGCATCGTCTTCCTGTTGCCCAGCTACCTGGCCGCCGCGGCCAAGAACCGTCGGTGGCGGCTGCTCCCGCTCACCTTCGTGTTCGCCGCCGGGCTCGGCCTGGTGCTGCTGCCGGTCACCCTGGGGGTGGGCCTGGTCGCCGCCGCGGTGAACCGCTACCACATCCCGCTGTACCTGGCCGGGGGGGCGCTGATGCTGGCCCTGGCCGGCCTGGCGCTGTCCGGCCGGATGTGGCAGCTGCCGTCCCTGCTGCGCAGCCCCGACCCCGGGCGGGGGGACACCGCCGGCATGTTCGCGCTCGGGGTGTTCTCCGGCGTCGCCTCCTCCTGCTGCGCGCCGGTCCTCGCCGGGGTGATGACCCTCTCCGCCCTCGCCGGCACACCGTTCGGGGCGGCGAGCCTCGGCCTGGCGTTCGTCTTCGGCATGACCTTCCCGCTCTTCGTCCTGGCCCTGTTCTGGGACCGGTGGCGGCTCGGGGAGCGGCGCTGGCTGGCGGCCCGGCCCCTCCGCGCGACGGTGGGCCGACGCACCCTGCACACGAACAGCGTGAACGTCGCGGTGGCCGGCGTGTTCGCCGCCATGGGGATCCTGGTCATCACCCTGGCCCTAACCGGCAACACGACGGCCGCCCCAGGGGTGCAGCTCGGCATCGCCCGGTTCCTGGACCGGGCCTTCAAGGACGCCCTGGGTGTCCTGCGGCCGGTACCCGAGCCCGTCCTGGGGGTCGGCGTACTGGCTCTGGCGGCGGTGTTCATCGTCGCCGCCCTGCGCGACCGCACCCGACACGGCAAGAGGAGCGAGCATGGCCCGGAACACGAAGACCCCACCGACCACGAGACGGCCTGCCACTAGGCCGGCGGCCCGTCGACCCGCAGGGCGGCGCCGCTGGGTGCTGACCGTCGGGGCACTGACCGCCATCGGGGTCGTGGTCGCCGCCCTGCTGCTGACCAGCCGGGGCGGTACGACGAGCGCCGCCACGCTCGGCCCCGCGCCGGGCTTCACCCTGCCCTCGACCGCCGGGGGGACGGTCTCGCTGGCCGACTACCGGGGCAAGAACGTCCTGCTGTTCTTCAACGAAGGGGCCGGCTGCGACGCGTGCTTCTACCAGCTCAGCGAGCTGGAGAAGTCCCAGGCCGCCCTGGACAAGGCGAACATCACCGTGCTCGGGGTGGCGCCCAACGACCTGGGGACGATCCGGCCGGAGCTGACCCGCTTCGCCCTGCGCACCCCGATGGTCGCCGACGCGTCGCTGACCGCGTCGCGGGCCTACGACACCCTCGGCCGGGGGATGCATCCCAACCTGCCCGGGCACACCTTCGTGCTGGTCGGCCCCGACGGGACCGAGCGGTGGCGCGGGGACTACCCCTCCATGTGGGTGGACCCGCAGAAGCTGCTCGACAGCGTGCTCAAGGCCGCCGGCTGAGCTCGCCGCCGCGGCCCGGGAGCCGCTGCACCAGCAGCGCGAGGCTGCCCAGGAGCGCTGCCGCAGCCATGCCGAGCAGCAGCACCCCC
>JBMOMI010000059.1:0-15336 GCA_049325235.1 Actinomycetota bacterium
GACCGCCGCCACCCACGCCGCCGCGTACGGGACGACGCGCAGCGGCCGAGCGCGCAGCAGCCTGCGTGCCAGCGGCCAGAACGCGGTGGTGTACGCGGCCTGCGCCGCGCCGAAGGCGGCCATCCCCGCGAGGAACCACCGCTGCCCGGCGCGCATCAGCGCGAGGTCGCCGAACCACGACAGCACCAGCGCCAGCGTGGCGAGCCGGACCAGGCGGGTGCGCGGCGTCCCGTCCAGCAGCCAGCCGACCAGGGCTGGCATCAGCAACGGCTTGGTGGCGCGGGCCAGGGGGGTGGCACCGGCGACGTGACCGGCGACGTTGGCGGCGGCGAAGGCGGTGTATGCGAGCGGCCCCATGGCGGCAGGCTAGGGCGGCGCGCGCCGGCCTCGGGCCGGAAACCCCGTCGCTGGTTGTCGGAGGGCCGGGCTAGCGTGGCTGACCGTGCGACAGATCCTCCCCGAGACCGCCTCCGGGCACCGCGCGGACTCGGCCTCCGACGTCCTGGTGGACGCGCGCGGGCTGACCAAGCGCTTCGGTGACTTCACCGCGGTGGACGGCATCGACGTCCAGGTGCACCGCGGCGAGGCGTTCGGGTTCCTCGGCCCGAACGGTGCGGGGAAGTCGTCCACGATGCGGATGATCGGCTGCGTCTCGCCGCCGAGCGGGGGGCAGCTGCGCATCCTCGGGATGGACCCGCGAACCGACGGCCCGGCGATCCGCGCCCGCCTCGGCGTGGTGCCGCAGCGCGACACCCTCGACGAGGAGCTGACCGTCGAGGAGAACATCCTCGTCTACGGCCGGTACTTCGGGCTGCCGCGACGGCTGGTGAAGGAGCGGGCCACCGAGCTGCTGGACTTCGCGCAGCTCACCGAGCGGGCCTCGGCGAAGGTGGAGCCGCTGTCCGGGGGCATGAAGCGCCGGCTGACGATCGCGCGCTCGCTGGTGAACGCACCGGAGATCCTGCTGCTCGACGAGCCGACCACCGGTCTGGACCCGCAGGCCCGGCACGTGCTGTGGGACAGGCTGTTCCGGCTCAAACGGTCGGGCGTGACACTCGTGCTGACGACCCACTACATGGACGAGGCGGAGCAGCTGTGCGACCGGCTCGTGGTGATGGACCACGGGCGGATCGTCGCCGAGGGCTCGCCCCGGTCGCTGATCGAGCGGTACTCCACCCGCGAGGTCCTCGAGCTGCGCTTCGCGGTCGACGACCACGCGCCGCTGGCGGCGGACGTCGAGGGGCTCGCGGAGCGGGTCGAGGTGCTGCCGGACCGGCTGCTGCTGTACACGGACGACGGGGACTCCTCGACCGCCGCGGTGCACCAGAGGGGCCTGGCGCCCCTGTCCAGCCTCGTGCGTCGTTCGACGTTGGAGGACGTCTTCCTCCGCCTCACCGGCCGGACGCTGGTGGACTGATGGCGGTGGCCGGCATGTGGGACCGAGCCCTGTCGTACTGGTTGCTCAGCTACAAGCGCACCTGGCGCGGCACGGTGTTCTCCGGCTTCCTGTCGCCGCTGTTCTTCCTCGCGGCGATGGGCTTCGGGCTGTCCACGCTCATCGACACCGGCGACCAGACCGCGCTCGGCGTGCCGTACCTGGCGTTCATCGCCCCAGGCGTGCTCGTCGCCACGGCCATGCAGACCGCGGTGGGGGAGTCGACGTGGCCGGTGATGGGGTCGATCAAGTGGCAGCGGCAGTACCACGCGATGCTGGCCACTCCGCTCGGCGTCACCGACGTACTGGTGGGGCACCTGGCCTTCGTGGCGTTCCGCGTGACGGTGACCAGCGCCGTCTTCCTCGTGGTCGCTGGTGCGTTGGGCGCACTGCAGTCCTGGTGGGCGGTGGTCGCGCTGCCGGTGGCGGTGCTGTGCGGGATGGCGTTCGCCACGCCGGTGTTCGCCTTCGCCGCCAAGACCGAGTCGGACTCGGGCTTCAACGTGCTCTTCCGGTTCGTCGTGATGCCGCTGTTCCTGTTCTCGGGCACGTTCTTCCCGGTCAGCCAGCTCCCGGCAGCCCTGCAGCCGGTGGCCTGGGTGACGCCGCTGTGGCACGGGGTGGAGGCCAGCCGCTCGCTGTCCCTCGGCGACGCCACGCTGCTCGGGGTCGGCGGGCACGCCGCGTACCTGCTGGTGTGGGTGCTCGGGGGGCTCGCCGTGGCCCAGTGGTCGTTCCGGTCGAGGCTGGTGGTGTGACGTGAGCACGATGGCCCACCGGGCAGCCCGGGCACTGCCGTTGCCGGCCGGCGCAGGTCTCGCGAGGACGCTCGTCGAGCGCAACGCCCGGGCGTTCCGGCACGGCTGGATGACGCTGGTGTCCGGCTTCTTCGAGCCGGTGTTCTACCTGTTCTCCCTCGGGGTGGGGCTCGGGGCGCTCGTCGGGACGGTCGTCACCGACGGCGGGGTGGAGGTGCCCTACGCCGCCTTCGTCGCACCCGCCCTGCTCGCCGCGTCGGCGATGAACGGGGCGGTGTACGACTCCACGTTCAACGTCTTCTTCAAGCTCAAGTACGCCAAGCTCTACGACTCGGTGCTCTCCACGCCGCTCGGCCCGCGGGACGTCGCCGTCGGCGAGATCTCGTGGGCGCTGCTGCGCGGGCAGGTGTACGCGGCGGCGTTCCTCGTGGTGGCCGCGCTCGCCGGCGTCGTGGAGTCGTGGTGGACGCTGCTCGCACTGCCGGCCGCCACGGTCATCGGCTTCGCGTTCGCGGCCGTCGGGATGGCGGCGACGACCTACATGCGCAGCTGGGTCGACTTCGACTACGTGCAGCTCGCGATCCTGCCGATGTTCCTGTTCTCCGCGACGTTCTTCCCGCTGTCCACGTACCCCGAGTCCCTGCAGTGGGTGGTGCAGGCGACGCCGCTGTACCACGGCGTGGCGATGGTGCGTGAGCTCATGCTCGGGGACGTTTCGCTCGGCATCCTCTGGCACGTGGGCTACTTCGCGGTGATGGGCCTGGCCGGCTTCCTGGTCGCGGCCCGGCGGCTGGAGAGGTTGCTGCTGTCGTGAGCGAGCACATCAAGGGCATCAGTGGTGTCGTGGTCGACTCCGCGGACCCGGCTGCGCTGGCGGCGTTCTGGCAGCGGCTGCTCGGCGGCGAGGTCGAGGTGGACGCCGACGGCGACGCCGTGCTGCACGGCCTCCCCGTCGAGCTCGTCTTCGTCCGGGTCCCGGAGGCCAAGACCGGCAAGAACCGGCTGCACCTCGACCTCGGCAGCTCCGACCTCGCCGTCGCCGTCGCCGACGCGATCGCGGCGGGCGCGACCCGGGCGGACGACGTCCACCGCGGCGAGCGCTGGGTGGTGCTGCGCGACCCGGAGGGCAACGAGTTCTGCGTGCTGCGGCCCGGGGTGGGTGCCCTCTAGCCCCCCTGGACGTCGACGTGGTGGCAGTCCGAGCCGCAGCCGGTCGCGGACGGCGGCGCCCCCGGGGTGGCCGGCCGGTGCAGCACCGCGGACGACGGCGTGACGGTCAGCGCGCCGTCCTCGCCGGCCGCGGTGCCGTCGACGATGAGGGTGTACCCGCCGGGGTCCGGCGGCGGGAAGGCGAGCGTCACCTGAGGGTGCTGGGCGGCGTTGGCGAGGGTGCGGCGTCCGGGGGTCTCCACGCGGAGGCGGCCGTCGCGCAGCACCGGCGTCACCGCCACGACGTGCGCCCGGGGGCCGTCGCCGACGGTGAGCAGGTACGCGTAGCCGTAGCCGGCGAGCGCGGTGGGCAGGTCCTCGACGTTCACGGCGATGCTCACGCCCCGACTGTACGGCGTGTCGCCACTAGGTCGAACGAGTGTACGACTACTGTTGTCCACAGCCCGGACGAGCCTGTCGCCGTCCACAGCGCGCAGGGGCGTCCCGGGTGGTTGTCGGAGGCGGCGTCTAGCGTCTGCGGCGATGAAGAGAACACAGACCAGGCGCCCAGCGCCGGTGACCAGAGGTGAGGCCATGCCAGCTCCCGCGGACCGCGAGAAGGCGCTCGACACCGCTCTCGCGCAGATCGACCGACAGTTCGGCAAGGGCGCGGTCATGCGCCTCGGGGACGACGTCCGTCCGCCGATCGAGGTGATCCCGACCGGTTCCATCGCGCTCGACGTGGCGCTCGGCATCGGCGGGCTGCCGCGCGGGCGGGTGGTGGAGATATACGGACCGGAGGCTAGTGGGAAGACGTCCCTTGCCCTGCACGCCGTCGCCAACGCCCAGCGGAGCGGCGGGATCGCCGCGTTCATCGACGCGGAGCACGCCCTCGACCCCGAGTACGCCAAGAAGCTCGGCGTCGACACCGACGCGCTACTGGTCTCGCAGCCCGACACCGGCGAGCAGGCGCTCGAGATCGCCGACATGCTGATCCGTTCCGGGGCCTTGGACGTCATCGTCATCGACTCCGTCGCCGCGCTCGTGCCGCGTGCCGAGATCGAGGGGGAGATGGGGGACGCCCACGTCGGTCTCCAGGCCCGGCTGATGTCCCAGGCACTGCGGAAGATCACCGGAGCGCTCGCCCAGTCGAAGACGACCGCGATCTTCATCAACCAGCTGCGGGAGAAGGTAGGGGTGTTCTTCGGGTGCTTCTCCTACAGCACCCGGGTGACTCTCGCTGACGGCACACAGGAGAAGATCGGCAAGATCGTCAACAACAAGATGGACGTCGAGGTCCTGTCCTACGACCCGGACCTCGACGCCATCGTGCCCAAGCGCGTCACGAACTGGTTCGACAACGGGAACGCGGAGCGGTTCCTGCAGTTCACCGTCGAGAAGTCCGGAGGCAACGGGCGGTCGCAGTTCGCGGCGACCGAGAACCACCTCATCCGGACGCCGGGCGGTTGGCGGGAGGCCGGCGAGCTCGTCCCGGGTGACCGGGTGATGGTGAGCGAGCCGGTGCGGCTCAGCGACCAGCAGTGGCAGGTCGTCCTCGGTGGCCTGATGGGCGACGGGAACCTCTCGCCGAACCGGCGGGGCCGTCACGGTGTCAGGTTCCGCATGGGCCATGGGCCAAAGCAGGTGGCCTACCTCGACTGGAAGGCGTCGCTGCTCGGCAACATCAAGCAGTCACGGACGGTACGGCCGAACGGCTCCGTGCACGTCGATCTCACTCCGCTGCCGGAGCTGAACGACGTGCGCAGTGTCGTCTACTGGGGGGACGGCAAGAAGCACCTCACCGAGGACTATCTCAAGGCCCTCACGCCGTTGGCGCTGGCCATCTGGTACATGGACGACGGGTGCTTCACCCTGCGCTCCAAGGGGCTGCAGGAACGGACCGCCGGCGGCAGCGGGCGCATCGAGATCTGCGTCGACGCCATGAGCGAGGCATCTCGCGCTCGGCTGGTGGCCTACCTGCGCGACGTCCATGGAGTGAACTCGGTAGTGCGCACGAGAGGCACCCGTCAGCAGAACGTCCTGCAGATGACCACCGCGGGCACCGCCCGGTTCCAGGAGATCGTGGCGCCGTACGTCCACCCCTCGATGGCGTACAAGCTGCTGCCGCGGTTCCAGGGACAGTTCGACGTGGAGCCGCAATTCGTGGAGTCCACCCTGCGCCCGGTGCCGGCGGAGGTGCTGGACGTGCACGTGAAGCCGCCGACCCGCTCGATGCGGAAGTTCGACATCGAGGTCGAGGGAACGCACAACTACTTCGTCGACGGCGTCATGGTGCACAACAGCCCCGAGACGACGACCGGCGGAAAGGCGTTGAAGTTCTATGCATCAGTGCGACTTGATGTCCGCCGAATTGAAACGCTGAAAGATGGCAGTGAGCCGGTCGGAAATCGAACCAGAGTAAAGGTGGTAAAGAATAAGGTCAGCCCGCCTTTCAAAATGGCCGAGTTCGATATTCTTTACGGGCACGGTATTTCCCGCGAAGGCGGCCTCATCGACATGGGTGTCGAGCAGGGGCTCGTGCGCAAGTCCGGCGCCTGGTACACGTACGAGGGCGACCAGCTCGGGCAGGGCAAGGAGAACGCGCGGGCGTTCCTGCGGGACAACCCCGACCTCGCCGACGAGATCGAGAAGCGCATCAAGGAGAAGCTCGGCATCGGCGCCCGGGTCGACGCGCCGGCCGAGGAGCCCCCGGTCGACTTCTGACCGGGCAGCGCATGACGAGCACTCCACGCCGACCCCGTGGTCGCCGGCCCGCCCAGGAGCCGCCGGCCACGGGGTCGGCCGCCGTCGACGCCGAGCCGGACGCCGAGACCGTGGCCCGCACGATCGCGCTCCAGCAGCTGGCCGCCGCACCCCGCACCCGGCGGCAGCTGGCCGACGCGATGGCGCGCCGCGGCGTGCCGGACGACGTCGCGGAGCGGGTCCTCGACCGCTTCGAGGAGGTCCGGCTCGTCGACGACGCCGAGTACGCGGCGATGTGGGTGAGGTCCCGGCACGGCGCGCGCGGCCTCGCCCGGCGCGCCCTGGCCCACGAGCTGCGCCAACGCGGGGTCGACGGCGAGGACGCCGACGAGGCGCTCGACCAGCTGGACGACGAGCAGGAGGCGGCCACAGCGCGCGCCCTCGTCGACCGCAGGCTGTCCGCGACCCGGCGGCTCGACCGGGACGCCCGCGTCCGCCGGCTCGCGGGCATGCTGGCGCGCAAGGGCTACCCGGCTAGCCTGGCATTCCGGGTCATCCGGGAGGCGCTGGAGGCCGAAGGGGCGGACCTGGCCGGGCTGGAGGAGCCGGCGGAGTAGCCTCCAAGGATCGGCGCATCGAGGCGCCGCGGCGGCGACGGAGGTGCGTGATGAGCGAGGTCGCCGGGGTCGCGGTCCTGGTCGTCGGCGTGGTCGTCGCGCTCCTGATCGTGCTGCTGGCCCGGCGCGAGGCGCGGGCCCTCCACCGCAGGGCCGAAGGCGAGGTCGCCGCGGCCCGCCGGATGGCCCAGGACCTGCTGGACCAGGCCCGCGCCGAACGCCAGCGGACCGACGACGAGCTCAGTGGCCGGGAGGAGCGCCTGGCCGCCCGCGAGCACCGCCTGGCTGCCGCCGCGGAGCGGCTCGACGAGGACCGGGTGGCGATCGACGACGCCCGCCGCCAGCTCGACGTCGACCTGGCCGCCGCGCGCCGCGAGACCGAGGAGCGCCGCGCGGCGCTCGACGCCGAGGAGCGCGAGCGGCGTAGCGCCTGGACCGTCGCCGAGGAGGCACGCCGCCTCGAGCTGGAGCGGGTCGCCGGCCTGACCGCGGAGCAGGCCCGTGCGGAACTGGTCGCCGAGGTCACCGACGGCGCCCGCAGGGAAGCCCTGGGCACCGTCCGCCGCATCGAGGAGGAGGCCCGCCGTGACGGCGAGGCGATCGCCCGCCGCATCGTGGCCGACGCGATCCAGCGGATTGCGACCGAGCAGACCGCCGACAGCGTCGTCAGCGTCGTCCACCTGCCCGGCGACGAGATGAAGGGCCGCATCATCGGCCGCGAGGGCCGCAACATCCGCGCCTTCGAGGCCGTCACCGGAGTCAACCTCGTCATCGACGACGCCCCCGGCGCCGTCCTCCTGTCCTGCTTCGACCCGGTGCGCCGCGAGCGCGCCCGGCTCGCCCTCGAGGCTCTCGTCGCCGACGGCCGCATCCATCCCGGGCGCATCGAGGCGGCGGTCGAGGCGGCGGCCGCCGAGCTGGACCACGTCGTCGACCGGGCCGGAGCCGACGCCGTCGAGCGGGCGGGAGTCACCGGCCTGCACCCCGAGCTGGTCCGTCTCCTCGGGACGCTCCGCTTCCGCACCTCCTACGGGCAGAACGTGCTCGAGCACCTCGTCGAGTCCGCCCACATCGCCGGCGCGATGGCCGCCGAGCTC
The DNA here is from genome assembly GCA_049325235.1 of Actinomycetota bacterium. Classification (GTDB taxonomy): domain Bacteria; phylum Actinomycetota; class Actinomycetes; order Actinomycetales; family SCSIO-59966; genus SCSIO-59966. Next base: position 7,760 of record JBMOMI010000059.1, read on the forward strand.
GGCATCGACGTCCCGCTGGTCAAGCGATGCGCGTTCCTGCACGACATCGGCAAGGCGCTCACCCACGAGGTGGAGGGCACCCACGCGGCGATCGGCGCCGACCTGGCCCGCCGGTACGGCGAGAGCGAGGACGTCGTCCACGCCATCGCCGCCCACCACGACGAGGTGCCGCCGCAGACCGTCGAGGCGGTCCTCACGCAGGCGGCCGACGCCTGCTCGGGGGGCCGGCCGGGCGCCCGCCGCGAGGCGCTGGAGTCCTACGTCGAGCGCCTGCACCGCCTCGAGGAGATCGCCGCGGCCCACGCCGGCGTGGAGAAGGTGTACGCGATGTCCGCGGGCCGCGACGTCCGGGTGATGGTCCGCCCGGAGGACGTCGATGACGTCGGCGCCGAGCTGATGGCCCGGGCCATCGCCAAGCAGGTCAGCGAGGAGCTGACCTACCCGGGGCAGATCCGCATCACCGTCGTGCGCGAGTCCCGGGCCACGGCCACCGCCAGCTGAGCGCTCACGCTCCGGTGCTGGCCTCGCTCTCGGCCGTGGCTGCCGCCGCCTTGCCGACCGTGCGCCGCGACGTCCTGCGCTCGACCCACACGGCCACCTGGGACAGCACGAAGTTAAGGACTACGAAGATCAGCCCGACGACGAAGAACGTCTGGATCGGGTTGTCCAGCCGCGTCGCCACGAGCTGGCCGCGACGAAGCAGCTCGAGGTAGAGGCCCAGCACGGCGGCTAGCGATGTGTCTTTGAGGATGACGACGAGCTGGCTGATGAGCGCCGGGAGCATCGTGCGGAACGCCTGAGGGAGCTGGATCTCCCGCATCGTCTGCCACGGCGTCATGCCGAGCGCAAGACCGGCCTCCCGCTGCCCGCTCGGCAGTGACAGCACACCCGCCCGCACGATCTCCGCGATGATCACCATGTTGTAGGCGGTGAGCCCGACGATGAGGTACCAGAGCCCGTCGTCACCGGGCAGCGGACCGACGTTGACGCCGAGCTCGGGCAGCACACGCCACGCGAAGTAGATGGACACGACCACCGGCAGCCCCCGCAGGAGCTCGATGAGGCCGATGAGCGGCAAGCGCCCCCAGCGGCCGAGCATCATCCGCGCGACCGCGAGCAGCGTCCCGATGGCCAGGGAGAGGACGATGGCAAGGACTGCGGCGGTCAGCGTCGCCTGCAGCCCCTCCCACAGCAGCGTCCACACCGCCTCGAAGTTCTCGCTGGTCGGGTCGACGTAGGGCGCCCACAGCTCTGCGTCGAGCTGCCTCTGGTCGGCGAGGCGGACCACGACCACGGCCGCGAGCACGAGGATGACGACGGTGACGACGACGCTGCCGATCAGCGAGCGCCGCCGGGCGCGGGGCCCGGGCGCGTCGTAGAGCACGGTCACGTTCGGGGCGCTCACCGGACGATCGCCACCTTCCGCTCGATGACGGCGAGCAACAGGCCCGCCGGGATCGTGATGAGCAGGTAGCCGACGGCCATCCCGGTGAGAACGGGCAGGGCCGGGTAGCCCTGCGCGCTCGTCAGGGTGGCGCCGACGCTGAACAGGTCGCGGCCGACGCCGAAGGCGCCGACGACCGCGGAGTTCTTCATCATCGCGATGAGCACGCTGCCAACCGGGGGCACCGACGTCCGGAACGCCTGGGGCAGGATCACCTCGCGCAACGACTGGGCGAACGTCAGGCCGACCGACCGGGCCGCCTCCGCCTGCCCAGCGGGCACCGCGTTGATCCCGGATCGCACCGCCTCGCAGACGAACGCCGACGTGTAGATGATGAGCGCGGCGACGCCGAAGACGTAGTACGACGCGTTGATCCCGATCTCCGGGAAGCCGAACGCCATGAAGAAGAGCACCACGGTGAGCGGCGCGTTCCGGATGAGGGTCACGTAGGCGGTGCCGAGCGCGCGCAGCGGTGGCACCGGGGACACCCGGAACGACGCGATGACCGTCCCAAGGGCCAGCGACCCGACCAGGCCCCACAGGACGATTCCCAGGGACCGCAGGTAGCCGGACCAGAAGAGGTCGAGGTTCTCGGTGACCGCCTCCACGGTGGCTCCTCCTCAGCTGGCGAGGTCCCGCCGCCGGCACGGAGCCGGACGGCAGGACCCCGCAGTGGACCCGGTCAGCTGCAGGGGTCCGGTTCCGGCAGCTCGGGCGTCTCGGCTCCCTCGACCTCGCCGGCCGTCGAGTTCCACGCCTCCTCGTACGCGCCGGACTCGGCAGCCTCCTGGAGCGTCTCGTTGATGAACTCGCAGAAGGCGGTGTCGCCCTTGGTGATGCCGATGCCGTAGGGCTCCTCGGTGAACTGCTCGCCGACGAGCTTGAACTCGCCGTCGGACTCGCTGACGAAGCCGAGCAGGATGACGTTGTCGGTCGTGACGACGTCCACCTGGCCGGTGCGCAGTGCGTCCGCGCACTTCTCGTAGACGTCGAACAGCACGAGCTGGCCCTCGCTCGCCAGGTACTGCTTGATGTTCTCCGACGGGGTCGACCCGGTCACCGAGCAGACCTTGGCGTCCGGGTTGTCCTTGAGGTCCTCCGGCCCGGTGATGGTGTCGTTGTCGGACTTCACCATCAGCTGCTGGCCGGCGACGTAGTACGGGCCGGCGAACGAGATCCGCTCCTTGCGCTTGTCGTTGATCGTGTAGGTCGCCACCACCATGTCGACATCACCGCGCTCGATGACCTCCTCGCGCACGGCGGACGGGGTCTCGACCCACTCGATGTTGTCCGGCGAGATCCCGAGCTTGCCGGCGACGATCTTCGCGATCTCGACGTCGAAGCCCTCCGGGACCCCCTCCAGGTTGGCCAGGCCGAAGCCCGGCTGGTCGAACTTCGTCCCGACCGTGATCGACCCGGCCTCGGCGAGCTCGGCCATCGTCGTCCCGGCCTCGAACTCGGGGGCCTCTTCGACGGTCGTCTCGGGGGTGGCCTCGCCGCCTGCGTCACCACCGCCACCGCAGGCCGCCAGGGTCAGGGCCGCGACGGCCATGCCCGCGGCCAGCTGCGTACGTCGGAACCTCATCGGTACTCCTCCTGTAGGAACGGTCCGGTCAGTGGCTCAGGATCTTCGACAGGAAGTCCTGCGCCCGGTGCGACTTCGGGTTGGTGAAGAACTGCTCCGGCGTGTTCGCCTCGACGATCTCGCCGTCGCTCATGAACACGACCCGGTTGGCCGCCCGCCGCGCGAAGCCCATCTCGTGCGTGACGACGACCATCGTCATGCCCTCCTTGGCGAGGGTGGTCATGACGTCGAGCACCTCGTTGATCATCTCCGGGTCGAGCGCGGAGGTCGGCTCGTCGAAGAGCATCACCTTGGGGTTCATCGCCAGCGCCCGCGCGATGGCGACCCGCTGCTGCTGCCCGCCGGAGAGCTGGGCCGGGTACTTCTCGGCCTGGTTCGCGACCCCGACCCGATCGAGCAGCTCGCGGGCCCGCTTCTCGGCGTCCTCCTTCTTCTGCTTGCGCACCTTGATCGGCCCGAGCGTCACGTTCTCCAGCACGGTCTTGTGCGCGAACAGGTTGAAGGACTGGAACACCATGCCGACGTCGGACCGCAGCCGGGCGAGGTCCTTGCCCTCCTCCGGCAGCGGCTGCCCGTCGAGCAGGATGCGCCCGGACTCGAACGTCTCCAGTCGGTTGATGGTCCGGCACAGCGTCGACTTGCCCGACCCCGAGGGGCCGATGACGACGACGACCTCGCCCTTGTCCACGGTGAGGTCGATGTCCTTGAGCACGTGCAGGTCGCCGAAGTGCTTGTTGACCTTCTCGAGGACGACGAGAGGCTGGGCCATGCGCGGAACCTAGCGCCATTGATCGGTTCCGCACACCTCTGGGCCGCATGTCCTCCCGGGCTGTGACCATCCCGCAACCTGACCGGCGGCTCAGCGGTCCGTCATCGTCACCTTCCGCAGCCCGCCGGTCACGCTGTCGAACTCCGACGGCACCAGCACCTCGCGCGCTCCGACGCTAGGCGCGCCCGGCTCGCGGCGGCAGAGGCCAAGGCCCCACGTACCCTGGACGCGCCATGACCACCGCGCTGCCCGACGTCCAGAGCCGGCCGCGGACCTACCAGGTCCGCACGTTCGGCTGCCAGATGAACGTCCACGACTCCGAACGGCTCGCCGGCCTGCTCGAGGGCGCCGGCTACGTGCCGGCCCCCGACGGCGACCTGGCCGACGTCGTCGTCTTCAACACGTGCGCGGTCCGCGAGAACGCCGACAACAAGCTGTACGGCAACCTCGGCCACCTCGCGCCGAAGAAGGCGGGCCGGCCGGGGATGCAGATCGCGGTCGGTGGCTGCCTGGCCCAGAAGGACCGCGACACCATCGTCCGCAAGGCACCCTGGGTGGACGTCGTCTTCGGCACCCACAACATCGGCTCGCTGCCCGCGCTGCTCGAGCGGGCCCGCCACAACGCCGAGGCGCAGGTGGAGATCCTCGAGGCTCTCGAGGTCTTCCCCTCCACGCTGCCCACCAAGCGCGAGTCGGCCTACGCCGGCTGGGTCTCCATCAGCGTGGGGTGCAACAACACCTGCACGTTCTGCATCGTGCCGTCGTTGCGGGGCAAGGAGAAGGACCGCAGGCCCGGCGAGATCCTCGCCGAGGTGCAGGCTCTCGTGGACGACGGCGCGATCGAGGTGACCCTGCTCGGGCAGAACGTCAACACGTACGGCGTCGAGTTCGGCGACCGGGGGGCCTTCGCCAAGCTGCTGCGGGCCTGCGGCGACGTCGAGGGCCTGGAGCGAGTGCGGTTCACCAGCCCGCACCCCGCCGCGTTCACCGACGACGTCATCGACGCCATGGCCGAGACGCCCAACGTCATGCCGCAGCTGCACATGCCGCTGCAGTCGGGGTCCGACCGGGTGCTCAAGGCGATGCGCCGCTCGTACCGCTCGGAGCGTTTCCTCGACATCCTCGACCGGGTCCGTGCGCGCATCCCGGACGCGGCGATCACCACCGACGTCATCGTCGGCTTCCCGGGGGAGACCGAGCAGGACTTCGCCGACACGCTCCGCGTCGTCGAGCAGGCGCGTTTCGCGCAGGCGTTCACGTTCCAGTACTCCAAGCGGCCCGGGACGCCGGCGGCCGACCTGCCCGACCAGCTGCCGAAGGCGGTCGTGCAAGAACGGTACGAGCGGCTCGTCGCGCTGCAGGAGCGCATCTCGTGGGAGGAGAACCGGGCGCAGGAAGGGCGCAGGCTCGAGGTGCTCGTCGCCACCGGCGAGGGCCGCAAGGACGTCGCCACGTCTCGGCTCAGCGGCCGGGCCCGCGACAACCGGCTCGTGCACTTCGCCGTCCGCGACGGCGACGAGGTCCCGCGACCCGGCGACGTCGTCACGGTCCAGGTCACCTACGGCGCCCCGCACCACCTGGTGGCGGACTCCGGCGTGCTGCACCTGCGGCGCACCCGCGCGGGGGACGCGTGGGAGCGCCGCCAGGCGGACGGCTGCGGCGTCCCGGCGGGGTCCGCTGCGGCGTCCGGCGCGGCCCGCGGGCCGGTCAGCCTCGGCGTCCCGACGCTGCGCCGCTGACCGTCCCCGTGGGGGAACTGCCCGCCGTGACGCCGGCGCTCGTCGTGGCCGTGGTCGGCCCGACCGCCACGGGCAAGTCCGACCTGGCGCTCGACCTCGCCGAAGCCCTCCCGGCCGGGGCCGAGGTCGTGGGCGCCGACGCCTCCCAGCTGTACCGCGGGATGGACATCGGGACCGCCAAGGTGCCGCCGGCTCGGCGCCGCGGCATCCCGCACCACCAGCTCGACGTCCTGGACGTCACGCAGGAGGCCAGCGTCGCGGCCTACCAGCGCTGCGCGAGGGCGGACATCGCCGCGGTCGCGGCCCGCGGTCGCACGCCGCTGCTGGTCGGCGGCTCCGGCCTGTACGTGCGAGCCGTGCTGGACGAGCTGGAGATGCCCGGGACCGACCCGGAGGTCCGGGCGCGCCTGGAGCGGGAGGCGGAGGCCGTCGGAGCGGCCGCCATGCACGAGCGTCTCGCCGCCGTGGACCCCGCCGCGGCCGCCGCGATCCTTCCGGGCAACGTGCGCCGCGTCGTCCGCGCCCTCGAGGTCGTCGAGCTGACCGGGCGGCCCTTCACAGCCACCCTGCCGTCCGGCCGCCCGGCCCTGCCCTCGGTGCGGATCGGCCTGCGCCTGGACCGCGCCGTCCTCGACGCGCGGATCGCCCGCCGCGTCGACGCCATGTTCGCGGCCGGCCTCGTGGACGAGGTGCGTCACCTCGAGGCGCGGGGCCTGCGGGAGGGCCGTACGGCGTCCCGGGCCGTCGGGTACGCCCAGGTGCTCGCGCTGCTCGACGGTGAGCTGACCGAGGCCGAGGCCCGCGAGGAGACCGACCGGGCCACCCGGCGCCTGGCGCGCCGGCAGGAGCGCTGGTTCCGGCGCGACCCGGACGTCGTCTGGCTGGACGCCGACGCCCCCGACCTGCTGGACCGGGTGCTGGACGTCGTCCGCGGCGCGGCCCCGTAGCCTAGCCGCGTGAACGCGATCCGCTTCACCAAGGGTCACGGCACCGAGAACGACTTCGTCGTCGTCCCCGACCCCGACGGTGAGCTCGACCTGGACGCGGCTCTGGTCGCCCGCATCTGCGACCGCCGCGCCGGGATCGGCGCGGACGGCCTGATCCGCGTGGTCCGCACCGCCGCCCTCGGCGAGCGCGTCCCGCCGGACGCCGCCGGCACGGAGTGGTTCATGGACTACCGCAACGCCGACGGCTCGGTCGCGGAGATGTGCGGCAACGGCGTCCGGGTGCTGGTGGCCTACCTGCTGCGCCACGCCCTGGTGCCCGCCGGCGCCCTGGAGGCGGGTCTCGACGTCGGCACGCGCGGCGGGCGCAAGCGGGTGACCGCCGCGCCCGGCGGCTGGATCGCCGTCGACATGGGGCCGTGGACGGTGCCCGGCGGGGCGCGGGCGCTCGCCGACGGCTACGACGCCACCGTGCACGTGCACGGGCTGCCCGTCGCCCGTCCGGCGCTGTCGCTCGACCTCGGGAACCCGCACAGCGTGGTCGCCCTGGCCGCTCCCGAGGAGCTGGCCGCCGCCGACCTCACCCGCCAGCCCGCGGTGGAGCCGGTGCCGGTGTACGGCACGAACGTCGAGCTCGTGGTCCCGCTCGACGCCGAGGAGACCGCCGATGGCTCGGTGGGGCGGCTGCGGATGCGGGTCCACGAGCGCGGGGTGGGGGAGACCCGGTCGTGCGGCACCGGCGCTTGCGCCGCGGCGCTCGCGGCCCGCGTCTGGGCGGGGGACGGCGCGCCGGCCCGCTGGCTGGTCGACGTCCCCGGGGGGACGGTCGGTGTCCGCGTGCTCGCCGACGGGCACGTGGAGCTGGCCGGGCCCGCGGTGCTCGTCGCCGACGGGGTGCTGGACGCCGCGTGGCTGGCCGCCGAGGAGCCGGCCGCCGTCCGCTGAGCCGTCTCACCTACCGGGCAAACCCCTGGAAGATTCCGGCCGCACCGAGGCAACCTGGACGGCGTCCACCGCGTCTTGTGGGTGGACGCACCGTCGGGTGCCCCGCGCAGGGGGCGGGACACCCGGGAAGCAGGGGGTGGTGGGACATGCG
>JBMOMI010000060.1:0-14620 GCA_049325235.1 Actinomycetota bacterium
CATCAGCCTCCTCCGAATCGCCGGCTGGACCAACATCGCCCAAGCGCTCCGACATCACGCCAGAGACACCACCCGGCCCGTCAACCTGCTGCTGACCTCATGAAACACGACTTTGCCGGAGCCCTGGTGAGGCGCCGAAAGGCCTTCGAGGAGTGCGCGGCGCTGGTGCGGCTGTCGACGCCAGCCTCCCCGGGATGGTCGGCGCCGGACGCTACGGTGAGTCCCGGCCACCCAGGGGAGGGACGAGGACAGTGCCGCCGCGGACGAAGAAGAGCACCACGTCGGAGCCGCTCGGCTTCGAGGATGTGCTGTGGAAGGCCGCGGACAAGCTGCGCGGGTCGATGGACGCCAGCGAGTACAAGCACGTCGTCCTCGGGTTGATCTTCCTCAAGTACGTCGAGGACGCCTTCGAGGAGCGCCGCGCCGTCCTGCGCGGCGAGCTGGAGGCCGACGAGATCAGCGGCGAGGACGCCCAGGATCTGCTGGAGTCCCGCGACGAGTACACCGCCGAGGGCGTGTTCTGGGTCCCGCCGGAGGCCCGCTGGCAGTATCTGAAGGAGCGGGCCAAGCAGCCGGAGATCGGCAAGCTGCTCGACCATGCGATGGACCTCATCGAGGTCGACAACCCCAGCCTGCGCGGCGTGCTGCCCAAGACCTACGCCCGGCCGAGCCTCGACGTCCGCCGGCTCGGCGAGTTGGTCGACCTGATCTCCGGGATCGGGCTCGGGTCGGCCGAGCACCGGGACAAGGACATCCTCGGCCGGGTCTACGAGTACTTCCTCGGCCGGTTCGCCTCCGCCGAAGGCAAGGGCGGCGGCGAGTTCTACACGCCCCGCTCGGTCGTCAAGCTGCTGGTGGAGATGATCGAGCCGCTGGCCGGCCGGGTGTACGACGGGTGCTGCGGGTCCGGCGGGATGTTTGTTCAAGCGGAGCGGTTCGTCGAGGCGCACGGCGGGCAACGCAATGACATCTCCGTCTACGGCCAGGAGCTCAACGACACCACCTGGCGGCTGGCCAACATGAACCTCGCCATCCGCGGCATCGAGGCCGACCTCGGCCCGCGCTGGGCGGACACGTTTCACGAGGACCTGCACCCGGATCTGAAGGCGGACTTCATCCTCGCCAACCCGCCGTTCAACGTGTCGGACTGGGGCGGAGACCAGTTGCGCGACGACCCGCGGTGGAAGTACGGCGTACCACCGGTCGGCAACGCCAACTACGCCTGGCTGCAGCACTTTGCGTCGAAGCTGTCCCCGCGGGGGGTGGCGGGGATTGTGCTGGCCAATGGGTCGCTGTCCAGCCAGCAGTCCGGTGAGGGGGAGATCCGTCGACGGATGCTCGAGGCGGACCTGATCGAGTGCATCGTCGCGCTGCCGGGGCAGTTGTTCTATTCGACGGCGATCCCGGCGTCGCTGTGGTTCCTCAACCGGGACAAGACCCCCGGTGGCGCCCGGGCCTGGCGTGACCGGCGCGGCGAGGTGCTGTTCATCGACGCCCGCAAGCTCGGCGTAATGGTGGACCGCACCCACCGCGAGCTCACCGACGCTGACATCGCGAAGATCGCCAGCACGTATCACGCGTGGCGCGGCGAGCCCGGCGCCGGGGAGTACGCCGACATCCCCGGCTTCTGCGCCAGCGCCACTCTCGACCAGATCGCTGAGCACCGGTGCGTCCTCACCCCCGGCCGGTACGTCGGCGCCGAAGAAGCGACCGACGACGGCGAGCCACTCGACCAGAAGATCAAGCGGCTGACGGCCGAGCTTTCTATACTCTTCGAAGAGAGCGATGTCCTACAGGATCGTGTGCGTTCTGTTCTAGGACGGTTAGATGCCTGACGGTTGGACAACGCGCAGCTTATACGAAATCGCTGTCTACCAGAACGGCCGCGCCTTCAAGCCAGAGGAGACGCGTGGTCATGGCGGTCTACCTATCGTCAAGATCGCTGAGCTCAACCGCGGGATCGTTGAGTCAACGGGCCGATACGACGGTGATGTGGACGAGCGACATCGTCTACACGTTGGAGATCTGCTGTTCGCGTGGTCAGGGAGCCTCGTTATCGCGAGATGGCGAGGCCCCGAGGCCGTGCTTAATCAGCACATCTTTCGTGTCACAGGAAGACATGGTGTCGACCAATGCTTCCTTGAGTACTTGCTGCGTTCCCAGCTGGACCGATTCCAACGGCTAGTAGACGATCAGCGCACCACGATGGGGCACGTCAAGGTCTCTGACCTCAAGCGGATGACGGTGAGTCTGCCTCTACTGGCTGAGCAACAGGCGATCGCGGAGGTACTCGGGGCCCTAGACGACAAGATTGACGCGAACGTGCGTCTCGTGCCGATGCTGCGGGACCTGGCGAAGGCGCTGCTACAGCGCGCTGCGGACCCGGCGCTGTCGTACCGCGTGGGTGACGTCGCCGAGGTTCGCAAGGGCCTGTCGTACACCGGCGCCGGGCTGGCCGAGCCGGGGACCGGAATGCCGATGGTCAACCTGGCCAACGCCGAGAACTTCGGGTGGTTGAAGCGGTCCGGCTTCAAGTACTACACCGGCGCGTACAAGTCCCGGCACGTCGCGACGCCCGGCTCGCTGCTCATCGCGGGTGTGGAGCAGACGTGGCGCCAGGAGATCATCGGCTGGCCGATGCTCTTACCGTTCGACGTCGGGGAGACGCTGTTCTCCCACCACGTGTTTTTGATCGACTTCCGACCAGAGCATGCGTGGTTGCGGTTGCCGCTATGGGCGCATCTCTACACCGCCGAGGCGAGGGCCCGGTTGGAGGGCATGGTCTACGGCACGACCGTCGCGACGCTGCCCGCGGAGGCGCTCACCGGCTTGGAGTTCCCGGCGCCGCGCCCGGGCGATCCGGTGCCGGAGGTCGCCGACGCCCTGCTGCGGCGGGCGTGGGCAGCCGAGCGGGAGAGCGCGGCGCTGGCGGCGCTTCGCGACACTCTGCTGCCGCCACTGATCTCTGGCGAGCTGCGGGTGCGGGAGGCGCAGGACGCCGTGGCGCAGGTGGGGCCGTGACCGGCAGGCCCGGGGACTACCGGCTCCTCTTCCGCGAGCACGTCTACGACACATGCTGGGCGCTCGACCTCACCCGGGCCGAGGTCGCGGGCCGGCTCGCCACCAGCGAGGTGGGTGGAGCGGCCCGAGCTTAGGAGCGCGCGGGCCAAGCAGGTCCACCCCCTGCCGCCCGGGCCCCTTCGCGTCGTCTGCTTGGTGGACGATGATCAGCAGGTGATCGTTGTGATCACCGTCTGCGAGCCGGACCTCGACCATTGGCAACCGGGCTTCAGGAAGCGGAGGCAGCCATGAGCTGCGTGATGTGCGAGGGCACGACCGTCGCGCCCACCCGCCCGAAGGCGGTCGAGCGGGGAGGGGCGGATCGCGGTCATCAAGGACGTGCCGGTGGAGGTGTGCGACTCCTGCGGCGGGGTCTACCTCGACACCGCCGTGGCGAGCCGGCTGAACGAGCTCTTCCGAGAGATGCTGCGCGGCAACGTGGATGAGGTCATCGGCCACTACATCACCACAGCCGCCTGACCCTGCTGCCGTGACGTGGGGCGGGGACATCGTACGGATCTTCGTCGCCCCAGTCCGGCGCGCAAACCGCGGTATGAACCGCTTATGGACTCAAAGGAGATACCCTCACGAGATCGTTGCGTTCGGATCCATAAGCGCGCCATACTCCTTGCGTGCTCGACCTCCCAGACAGGTTCACGCCCGCCGAGTTCACGGCGTTCGTCCGGCGTGAGCATGAGCGGGTCGAGCTCAAGGCGGGGGCGGGCCGCCGGCCGCTGCAGGAGTGCCTGGTGGCGTTCAGCAACAGCGACGGCGGGGTCGTGTTCATCGGCGTCACGGACGCGCGGGAGGTCCGCGGGCGGCGCCGGGACCAGGGTCTCGACGACGACCTCCACGTTGCCGCGGTGGACGCGCACCACGTTGGCCGGTACGACATCCGAGAGATCCGGGTCGGCGGCACGCCTGTCGTCGCCGTTGTGGTTCAGCCGCGACTCGACGAGGTGGCCGCGACGAGCGACGGGCGGGTGCTGGTCCGCCGTGGCGGGCACAACCGTGCGGCGGTCGGTCAGGAGCTGCGGGCCCTGGTCAACAGCCGCTCGCTGGTCCGGTTCGAGTCCACGGACGCCGGTGTGCCGCTCGACGACGCCGACGAGCGCTACCTCGCCGAGGTGACCGCGGCGTACGGCTGGGCGTCGTCACGGCGCTCCCAGGCGATGCAGGAACGTGGCCTGCTTACGGACACCGGCACCCTGACGGTGGCCGGCGCGCTCGCCCTCACCGACCCGGCCGTGTCGCTGGGCACCGCGAAGTTCGTCGTGGATGTGCGCGGTTACGAGTCGGATACTGGCTCGTCCTACGTGCGCCGGGACGAGGTGGGCGGCCCGGTGCACCACCAGGTCGAGCGGGCGACGGAACTGATCATGCGCGATGTCGGCACCGACATGGTCATCACTGGTACGCGTCGCCACGACGTCCCGCGGCTGCCGCGGCGCGCGGTCCGTGAGGTGATCGCGAACGCGGTCGCGCACCGCTCGTACGAGCTCGACCGGTCCCCGGTCGTGGTGGAGATCCGACCCTCGCAGGTGACCGTCGTCTCCCCGGGGTCCCTGCCGCCGCCGGTGACCATCGAGACACTGCGCCAGGACCAGTCACCCCGCAACCACACGGTGATCGACATGCTGCGACGGTTCCGGCTGGCCGAGGACAGCGGGCAGGGCATCGATGTCATCGAGGACAGCTTCGCGCTGGAGTTGCTCGAACCGCCGCGGTTCTCCGAGCCGGGCGAAGCAGTGCGGGTCGAGCTGCCGATGCGGGGGTTGGTCTCGGTACACGAACGCGCCTGGCTCGCGGAGCTGGAGCGCGACGGCACGGTCCAGCCCGGCGACCGTGCCCTGCTCCTGGCGTTGCTGCGACGCCAGCGGCTGACAAACGCCGACGCCCGCCGGCAGCTCGGCGAGGACAGCACGGCGGCACGCGCGCGGCTGCAGCGACTGCGCGACGCCGGGCTGCTCGTGCAGCACGGGGAACGCGGCCGCGCCTACTACACCCTCGGCGCCCTGGTACCCCGAGCCAGCGACGAGCAGGTCGTACTGGCGGCGGCGAAGGACGGCCCGATCACCAACCAGCGGGTACGCGCGCTGACCGGCCGTGACCGCATCGCGGCTCGGGCCCTGCTACGTAGGTTGCTGTCTGAAGGGCGGCTGAGGCAGCACGGCGAGCGGCGGGGGACGACGTACACGCTGACGCCGAGGGGACGGGGGAGATCATGAAGGGCTTCGTCGCCGAGTCCGGTGTGGAGGAGGTGTGCCTGGAGTACTTCGCCGACCTGGGCTGGCAGGTCCTGCACGGGCCGGACATCGCACCGGGGGAGCCGGCCGCCGAGCGGGCGTCGTACCGGGACGTGCTGCTGGAGGGCCGGCTGCGGGCCGCGGTGGCCCGGTTGAACCCGCAGCTGACGGCCGCGGACGTGAACGGGGTGGTCGCCACCATCCGGCGCGCGGAGAGCGCCGATGTGATGGCGGAGAACTGGCGGGTGCACCGGCTGGTCACCGGCGGGGTGCCGGTGGAGCGGCGCACCGGGGACGGCGAGACGCGCTACGACGTCGCGTGGCTGGTCGACTTCGACGAGCCGACCGCGAACGACTTCGCGGTGGTCAACCAGATGACCGTCGAGCAGGACAGCCGGACCCGCCGGCCGGACGTGCTCGCGTTCGTCAACGGCCTGCCGCTGGGGCTGTTCGAGCTGAAGGTGCCCGGGCAGGAGGGCGCGACGCTGCGGGCAGCGTGGAACCAGCTGCGCACCTACGCCGACCAGGTCCCGGCCTTGCTCGCCTACCCGGCGGTGCAGGTCATCTCGACGGGAACGCAGGCGCTGATGGGTGCGCTGCGCGGCCGGTTCGAGCACTATGCGCCGTGGAAGACGATCGATGGGCGTCGGCTCGCGCCAGCCGAGCTGCCGGAACTCGAGGTGCTGGTCCGCGGCGTGTTCGCACCCGCGGTCTTTCTGGACCTGATCCGTCACTTCGTTGTGTTCACCGACGAGCGGGTTGGGCTGGTGAAGCGGGTGGCGAAGTACCACCAGTTCCACGCCGTTAACAAGGCGGTACGCGCCACCGTCGAGGCGGTGCGGCGCGCCGACGGCAGGGCCGGGGTGGTGTGGCACACCCAAGGCTCCGGCAAGAGCCTGGAGATGCTGTTCTACGTCGGCAAGATCCTGCGGCACCCGGCGATGGCCAACCCCACCGCCGTACTCCTGACCGACCGCAACGACCTGGACGACCAGCTGTACGACGAGGTGTTCGCCCCGGCCCGCACCCTGCCGGAAACCCCGGTACAGGCCACCAGCCGGGAGCATCTGCGCAGCCTGCTGGCGTCGAAGGCGTCCGGCGGGATTGTGTTCTCCACGATGCAGAAGTTCGGGCTGACCAAGGAGGACCGGCAAGCCGGCCGCGGGTTCCCGCTGCTGTCCGAGCGGCGCAACATCGTCGTGGTCGCGGACGAGGCGCACCGCACCCAGTACGACCTGGTCGACGGGCTGGCCCGCAACCTGCGGGACGCACTGCCGAACGCGTCGTTCATCGGGTTCACCGGCACCCCGATCGAGGCCGCCGACCGAAACACCCGGGCGATCTTCGGAGAGTACATCGACGTCTACGACCTCACCCAGGCGGTCGAGGACGGCGCCACGGTCAAGGTGTTCTACGAGGCCCGGTTGGCGAAGGTGGAGCTGCCCGCCGAGGCCCGGGAGGTGATCGACACCGGGTTCGAGGAAGTCACGGAGTTCGCCGAGACCGACACCCGGGAGAGGCTGAAGGGCCGCTGGGCCCGGCTGGAGGCGATCGTCGGCGCCCGCCGGCGGGTCGAGCAGATTGCCGCCGACATCCTCACCCACTGGCAGGCACGCCGGGAGGTGCTCGCCGGCAAAGCGATCGTGGTGTGCATGTCCCGGCGGATCTGCGTGGAGCTGTACGACGCCATCGTGCAGCTCCGCCCCGACTGGCACAGCGACGACGACCGGGCCGGTCGGGTCAAGGTGGTCATCACCGGGTCGGCCGCGGACGGCCCGGAGCTCGCCGCCCACGTGCGCAGCAAGCAGGCCCTGGCCGAGCTGAAGGCGCGGGCGAAGGACCCGGACGACCCGCTGGAGCTGGTGATCGTCCGGGACATGTGGCTGACCGGGTTCGACTCCCCGGCGATGCACACCATGTACGTGGACAAGCCGATGCGCGGGGCCGGGCTGATGCAGGCCATCGCCCGGGTCAACCGCACCTTCCGGGACAAGCCCGGGGGGTTGGTCGTGGACTACATCGGCATCGCCGAGTCGTTGCAGGCCGCGCTGGCCGACTACACCGACCGGGACCGGACCCGCCAGGAGGTCGGTGCCCCCGTCGAGGAGGCGCTGGCGCTGCTGGAGGAGAAGATTGAGATCCTGGGCGAGCTGCTCTACGGCTGCCCATGGCGGGAGGCGCTGGAGTCCGGCTCGGACCGGGCGAAGGTCGAGGCGATCATGGCGGCGCTCGAGCACCTGCTCGGCGGCTCGGAGATGGATCTGCCGGACCGGTTCCTGCACCACGCCCGGGTCGCCGCGCAGTCGTTCACCCTGGCCGTGTCCTCGCCGGAGGCGCTGCGGTTCCGTGACGACCTGGCGTTCTTCCAGGCCGTCGCGGTCGAGTTGCGCCGCGCCCGCGCCGGTGACCCGACTGGGGGTGGGGACGACGTGGAGATGGAGACCGCGGTGCGTCAGGTGGTCTCCGACGCCATCACCACCGGCGGGGTGATCGACCTCTACGCCGCGGCGGGGATCGACAAGCCCGACATCAGCATCATCGACGACGACTTCGCTCGCCGGCTGTCGACCAACCCGCACCCGAACGTGCAGATCGAGCTGCTCAAGCGACTGCTCAACACCGAGCTGAAGAGCGTCGCGAAGCGCAACTTGGTCGCCGAGCGCAAGTTCTCCGAGATGCTCGAGCGGGCCCTGCGCTCCTACACCAACCGGTCGCTGGACGCCGCCGAGGTGATCGCCGAGCTGGTCGAGCTGGCCAAGCAGATGCGCGCCGAACGCGCCCGGGGCGAGAAGCTGGGTCTGCGCGACGACGAGCTCGCCTTCTACGACGCCGTCTGCCAGAACGACTCCGCCGTGCACGTGCTCGGCGACGACACGCTCAAGGCGATCGCGCAGGAGCTGGTCGGCATCGTCCGGCGCAACGCGACCATCGACTGGGACAAGAAGGAACAGGTGCGGGCGTCTCTGCGCCGCCACATCCGTCGGCTGCTGACGAAGTACCGGTACCCGCCGGACAAGCAGGAGTCAGCGGTCGTGTTGGTGATGCAGCAGGCGGAGCTGTTTGCAGCTGAGGTAGTGGCGGCATGAAGGGGAGCGAGGCAAGATTCTGCGTTGGCGGCCAGTTTGCTGCCAGCAACTCATCTCGTGACTATCGCACCCGCTACGCGGCAACGATAACATTAGCCGGAATGGCGGAACACATGCCCACAGATTCCCGCCCTCGTCGTGGTTAGGAGGGTCTCTCACGTGTTTGGCCCCGACTCCTTCTTCACCGAGGAAGTAGTAAGCGACTCCTTCTTTGGCCCCTCCGTAATGCGAGCACTGCGAGAGGATCTCCTTACGGAGCTAGCCCAAGGCCAGCTGACGGGGGTGCCGGACACTGAGGCTGGTGCGGCGTTGAGCGACTGCTACGCGACGAGCTTGAGCACTACGGAACTGATGGGCGCAATGAGCTCACTGACGATCAGATCCGAATGGTGATCGTTACTCTTCGTCAAGCCCTTCGTCGTCTACATCTGTCGCTGGACTTGCCCTTCCGCGACTTCACGGGGTTCCGGACCTACTGGAAGCATGAGAACATGGCTTATTCCTGGCAGGCGCGCAGGAACTACCTGGATGGCCTGTTCAGCCCGCTCGAGGACGAACTCGACAGACTGCTGGCCTCTACTTCATTCGAACTCGCTCAACCAGTCTCACTTGGCGAATCGACGGGGTGGCCGGCAGTGGATGAGGAGGTGGAGGCGCTCCGTCGTCGGTTTCGTGAGGCGTGCACTTCCGCCGACTATCGTGCGGTCGGCCTCCACGCCCTGGGCATCCTGGAGGCGGTGGGCGACCACGTGCACGACCCGACGGTCGACCTGCGTGAGGGTGAGACCTCACTGTCCCGCGAGAAGTCGAAGGCACGGATGGAGAGGTACATCGAGCGAGCGCTGCCAGGCCCGGGTCAGGCCGAGCTCCGAGCGTTGGTCCGCAAGACGATCGAGGTGGCTCAAGCGGTGAAGCATGGGGGAACCCCCACCCGCCGAGATGCGGGTATCGCGGCGGATGCAGCGATCCTTGTCGCAGCCATGATCAGGCGTCTTGTTGAGTAGTCAGATCGCGGTGCGGTCACTCGCGGTGGTACGGCCAGCGCGGCTGCTGTCCCGCGTTGGCATGCTGCCGCAGGTGTAGAACGCGTACCGCGTGTGAGGGATTCAGGCTGACCCTGAGAGCGCCGCCACCTGCCGGCGCAGCCGGACCAACTCCGCGCGCTCGTCCTCCGACAGCGCACCCTCGCTCCGCTCGTGGGCTCGGCGCTTCCGGGCCGTCCAAGTGCCCAGGGTCCCCCGTAAACATCCAGGTTCTGGGCCACCTGTGCGATCGGCTTACCCGTCTGCAGGAGCAACCGCAACGCGCCCTGCTGGAAGTCCTGATCGAGCCTCCGTGAATATTGCGCTCGCTGAGAGCCACCGTTCCGCTTGGTGGTGAGCCACGGTTCCGGTCGGGGTGAGCCACCGCGCCGGTGGCGGGTGAGCCGTGGCACCGGTGGGGCGGGCCACTGGAGGTGGCCCGCCCCGTTGCTGCTGGCTAGCCGAGGTCGTTGAAGAGCTTGCGCATGGAGTCGTCGCAGGTGAGGACGGTGGCGTGCGCGTTGGTGGTGATCCGGTCGACGATCGCGTCGGCGAGGATCTTCTCTTCCATCCGGTCGTGCCACTGGTCGGGCGGCAGCTGGGTGCAGTAGATCGTCGAGGCGGCCTTGTGGCGCCGGTCGACGACGGTGTGCAGGTGTTGGACTTGTTGCCTGGTCGGTGCGGTCAGGAACCAGTCGTCGATGATCAGCAGCTCGACCCGGACGAGCGTGTCGAGGCAGCGCTTCTTGTCCCCGACGCGTTCGGCGATGGTGATCCGGTCGAACAGTTCGCTGGCCGGCAGGTAGAGCACGCTGCGGTGCTGCTGGCACGCCTTGTTGCCCAGGGCGCAGGCGAGGTAGGTCTTCCCGGCGCCGGTGGGGCCCTGCAGGATGACGTCCTGGTGCTTTTGCAGGTAGGCACCGACGGCCAGCCGGGAGATCAGCTCGGTGTTGAGCCCGCGCCCGGGCATGGCCTTGATGTCGGCGATGTCGGCGTCGGGCTGAGCCAGGCCGGCGTGCTTGCGCAGCCGATGCAGCTTGCTGTCCCGCCGGCGTTCGTACTCCCAGTCGACGGCCATCTTGACCATCTCCGGGCCGGTCAACGGGGCGGTCCGCCCGGTGGTGTCGGTGAGGTTTTCGAAGTATTCGGCCATCCCGGACAGGCGCATCGCCTTGAGCCGGGCGAGGGTCTCGACGTCGATCACTCGTGGCCTCCGCCGGTGGTGTAGTACTCGGAGCCGCGGACGAAGCCTTTCTCGCCGAGTGAGGGGGCCGGTGGTGGGTCGGCGGGCTGCCAGGACGCCCACAGTTTCTTGATCAGCGTGTAGGACGGCGACGGGGTGGCGCCCAGGGCGCGCTGGCAGGTCGCCTCCAGCCGGGTCATGCCGCCCGGCTTGTTGGCCAGCGACAACACCCCGAGGCAGGAGCGGTAGGACTGCTCGACGATCTTCCGGGAGGCGAGGATCGCCCGGATCGCCGCGACCGTGTTCGGGCCGATCGTGGCGGCCCACTGCTCGAACCGGTGCGGGCTCCAGTCGGCGAGCCGGTGACGATGCCCTTCGGGCATATGCGAGGTCACGGTCTGGTACCGCCCACGGACGCCGACGAGGCGGGGGTGGCAGGCGACCCGCTCGCCGCCGTCGAAGACCTCGACGGTGTGCGCGGTCAGCCGCACGTCCACGCTGCGTCCGATCAGCTTCGAGGGGACCGAGTAGAAGTTCTTATCGACCTGGACGTGGTAGTTCGGGGCGATCTTCGCCTTGCGCAGGTCGGCCAGCTCGAAGCGGACCGGCGGCAGCGGGGTGAGCAGTGGCCGCTCATCCCGAGCGAACACGATCGCCCGGGAGTCCTCCCGCTTCTGGAACGGCCGGGCGTTGATCTGGGCGACCTCGTCGAAGATCGCCTCGTTGAGTTCGGCCAGCCCGACGAAGCGTCGATCCCGCAGTACCGCGGCGACCTGATAGGCCACGAACCGGACGCTGCCCTCCGCGACCGGCTTGTCCCGAGGCCGCTTGACCCTCGCCGGCACGATCGCGGTGCCGTAATGCTCGGCCAACCGCGCATACGCCGGGTTCAGCGCCGGCTCGTACCGGTCGGCCTTGGACACCCCGGTGCGCAGGTTGTCGGGCACCAGCAGCCGCGCGGCGCCGCCGAACGCTTCGAACGCGTGCACGTGCGCGTCGATCCAGGCCGGCAACCTCATGTCCGCGAACGCCTCGACGTAGGTGTAGGCGCTGAAGGACAAGGCGGCCACGAACAGCCACCCGGGCACCGGCTCGCCGGTGGCCGGGTCGGCGAAGCACATCGGGTCACCGGCCCAGTCCACCTCGATCGACTCGCCCGGGCTGCGGGGCACCCGCATCGACGCCCCCGTCGAGACGAGCCAGCGGCGGTACTGTTCGTTGAAGAAGGAGTACCGATAGGGCACCCCGCCGCTCGAACGGCAGTTCGCGACGTACTCGTTCCACAACAGCAGCAGCGTCACCGAGGGGCGTGCCAACTCCCGGTGGACATGCTCGAAGTCCGGTGCGACCCGGTCGGAGTCGGCCTTCACCGGTTCGGGCAGCAGCAGGTGGCGGACCTCCCCAGCAGCGAGGTCCGCCACCTGCGCGAAGCCGAGCCCGGCCCCGTTCGCGGCGGCGACCACCGCCGCCACCGTGTTGCGTGAGCAGCCCAACACGTCGGCGATACCGCGCTGGCTCACCCCTTCGGCGCGCAGCCGGAGGATCTGCTTGTAGTCGACCATCGAGGGCGACTCCTCTCGTCAGGTCCGCGTCCCACCGACACGGATCCGACGAACGGTCGCACCACACCAAGCAGCGGCGGCGCCGAGGCTCACTACACAGCGGAAGACCGGCTCACCCTCCACCGGCGCGCTGGCTCACTCACAGCGGAACGGTGGCTCTCAGCGAGCGCCATATGCAGCCTCCGCCGCGTCTCTGCCATCGCCCCTCCTGATGGGCGATGTCTCCACGCCATGGGGGAAACCCGGTGAAGATGCGCCGCCGTGGTCGGGCGGCCGTGTCGGACTCGTCCACCACGTCGTCATCGCCGCGCGCGAGTGGGGAGACGGTCGTCAGTCGTCGGTCATTGCTCTACGTGGTCCCGTCTCGCCTGTAGGCGATGGTGGGCTACCGCAGGTGTCTCAAGTCACCCTGACAGACAGGAACGTCCGATGAAGGGGCCAGGCTGGTCTCGCTCGGCGAGTCGAGGCGTTACGTCACGAGCGCACGGGAACCCTCAGACGCCCGTGGGAGCCTTGTGGTGTGGCCACGACCTCGGCTGGGGCAGCCCGGGCACCACGCCGTATAAAAATCTCCCCTTGCGTCCAATACTATGCCCCTGCTACACTAGCGGCACCGGCTACACGGGCCGGGCGTATACTAAGGGAGAACTGAATGAGCATGGCCCTCACGGAGATGGAGGAGAGCGCCAACCCGAGATCCGGCACCGGCGCGGGCATGATCGCCTTCCTCAACTTCCTTATCCGCAAGAACGAGATGGTGGAGGCCACGGCTGTGGCGCTCCGTACCGGTTGCCGGAAGGTGCTCGACGCCGAGGACGACTGGGCGAACGTCGACATCCGCACGCTTGACGTGGACGCCCTGATCATGAGGTTCCGCAACAAGAGCCGCGGCAACCTAGCGGACCGGAGCGTGAGCAACTACGAGCAGCGCTTCCGCTCCACGGTGGAGATGTACCGCAAGTGGCTCGACGAAGACCCGACCTGGCGCCCGTCCACCCGCACCCGGGCCACGAACGGCGCCGCCAAGCGCACCGCTTCCGCCGGTACCGCCAAGACGGATGCCGCCCCGTTTGCGGAGCCGACGCCCGAGGCTCCGGCGGCCCCGCCCGCCGCCGGCATGGTCACCTACCCGCTGCCGATCCGGCCCGGCGTCCAGGGTCGGCTCGTCCTGCCAGAGGACCTGACCGCGAAGGAGGCCAAGCGGATCGCCAACTTTGTGTCGGCGCTGCCGTTCGAGGAGCAGCGGGCGATCACCGCCGGAGACAACGCCTAGCGTGGCGTCACTGCGATAAGGGGCCCGCGGTTCGAGATGGCGGAAGCGCATCGAAACAGGGGCCCTGTCGCTCGTACGCCCTGCGCCTCCGGCCTTACCCCAAGGGGGCGATCCATCCTCGGCCCCTCGTCCCGTGGTCACTTGCGATGACTGCACCGGAGCGCGAGCCGCGCCGGCCATACGGCCTCGTTGGGCGACCTCGACGGTCTCCCCGCCCTTGACCAGGTCCAGATGGCGGCCGGCGTGCTGGCGGAGCTCCCGGACGCCGATCCGCGTCACCTCGCCACGGTAGCCCGCAGGCTGCTCCGTCCCGTCGTACCCGGGCGACGAGGGCGGGCAGCGGTCAGCCCGGTCGCCCCCCGAGGCGGCGTACCGCCCGGGCCCCCGCCCGTACGCCGCTGCGCCCCGCCGCCGCCAGCCCCGCCCCGGCCAGCCAGGCCGCCAGGAACCCGGCGGTGAACGCGTCCCCGGCCCCCGTGGGGTCGACCACTCGCACGGCCCGGGCGGGCACGTGGACCCGACCTCCCGACCGGTCCGCGCACAGCGCCCCGTCGGCCCCCAGGGTGAGCGCCACCACGGGGTAGTGGGCCAGCAGCGCGTCCACCACCGGGTCCGGCGCGCGCGCCCCGGTGAGCGCCCGCCCCTCGGCCAGGTTGGGCAGCAGCACCGCCGCGCCCCGGGTGGCGGCGAGGAACGTCGCCGGGCCGAGGGCCCGCAGCAGGGCTACCGAGGACGGGTCCACCGACACGCTGGCCCCGCCCGCCCGGGCCCCGGCCAGCAGCCGGGCCGCCGCCCGCCGCCCCGGCGGCTCGCCTAGCAGGTACCCGGACAGGTGCACATGCCGTACGCCGTCGCGCACCGCGGCGCTCACGTCGGCGGCGCACAGCGCCCGGTTGGCGCCCCGGTCGGTGAGGAACGACCGGTCCCCGTCCCGGACCAGCACCACGATCGTCCCGGTCGGCCGCCGCGGATCGGCGACCAGGTCCGCCTGTACGCCGCAGCCGCGCAGCGCCTCGGCGTGCCGGTCGAGGCCGGCCCGGCCGACCCGAGCGACGAGCCGGGTCGGTACGCCCAGGGCCCCCAGCCAGGCGGCGGTGTTCGCCCCCGAGCCGCCGGGGCGGCGTACCACCTGCGCGGGGGTGTCGCTGCCCGGGCTGGCCGGCCCGGTGAGCAGGACGACCACGTCGT
>JBMOMI010000061.1:0-14475 GCA_049325235.1 Actinomycetota bacterium
CCGAGCTCGCCGCGGCCATCGAGCGGCTCGAGTCGCTCGAGACCGACCTGTCGATGACCCGGCGTCGCCTGTTCGCGGTGCTCGACGACCTCCGCCTCGAGGTCGAGCGCCGCGTGGAGGCCGGCCAGCTGCCCGCCGATGTCGCGGACACGCCGTCCTCCTGACCGCTGACCCGGCAGACTGACCCACGTCGTCCACACGGGGAGATCGCCATGCCACTCACCATCGGGGTCGCCGGGTGCGGCTACCTGGGCGCCGTGCACGCGGCGTCCATGGCCGACCTCGGGCACACCGTCATCGGGTACGACGTGGACGCCGAGAAGGTCGCCGCCCTGCAGAAGGCCGACTCCCCGTTCTTCGAGCCCGAGCTCGACGAGCTGCTCGAGCGCACGCTGGCCACCGGGCGCCTGTCGTTCACCACCGATCCGGACGACCTGGCCGAGGTCGACGTCGTCTTCGTCTGCGTCGGGACGCCGCAGCGCAAGGGCGAGCTCGCGGCCGACACCTCGTACGTGGACGCCGCCGTGCGCACCCTCGCCGAGCACGTGACCGCCCCCGCGCTGGTGGTCGGCAAGTCGACGGTGCCGGTGGGGACGGCGGCCCGTCTCGCGGACGTGCTGGCCGAGCAGGCGCCGCACCTGGAGCTGGCGTGGAACCCGGAGTTCCTGCGTGAGGGGCACGCGGTGGCCGACACGCTGCACCCGGACCGGCTGGTGCTCGGTGTCCGCTCGGATCGGGCCGAGAACCTGCTGCGGGAGGTGTACGCCACCCCGATCGCGGAGGGCTGCCCGGTGGTGGTGACCGACTACGCGACCGCGGAGCTGGTGAAGGTGTCGGCGAACGCGTTCCTGGCCACGAAGATCTCGTTCATCAACGCGATGGCCGAGGTGTGCGAGGCCGCCGGCGGGGACGTCGTCCAGCTAGCTGAGGCGATCGGGCACGACAAGCGGATCGGCCGGGCGTTCCTCAACGCCGGGCTGGGGTTCGGTGGCGGGTGCCTGCCCAAGGACATCCGGGCGTTCATGGCCCGGGCGGGGGAGCTGGGCGCCGACCAGGCGCTGACGTTCCTGCGGGAGGTCGACGCGATCAACATGCGGCGGCGCTCGCGGATGGTGGACCTGGCGCGCGAGGAGTGCGGCGGGTCGCTGATCGGGCACAAGGTGGCGGTGCTGGGGGCGGCGTTCAAGCCGCACAGCGACGACATCCGGGACTCCCCGGCCCTGAACGTGGCCGCGCAGATCCAGCTGCAGGGCGGGGACGTGGTGGTCACCGACCCGCAGGCCCTCGACAACGCCCGCAAGCTGTGGCCCGGGCTGGCGTACGCGGCAGGCGCGGCCGAGGCGTGCGAGGGGGCGGACGTCGTCCTGCTGCTGACCGAGTGGCCGCAGTACACCTCGCTGGACCCCGTGGAGCTCGGCCGGATCGTGCGGGTCAAGCGGGTCGTCGACGGCCGCAACGCGCTCGACGCCGGCGCATGGAAGGCCGCCGGCTGGACCTACCGCGCCCTCGGCCGCCCCGACGTCTGACCCGCCCCCCTCCTTCGTGATCATGCACTCCGCCGTGATCATGGAATCACGCCACTCGACGGTATGTCGCCAAGCCCGTGTTCGTGGGCGACGCCGTCCGGGAGGCCGCGTTACATGTGAGGGGCGCGTGCCGACATGATCGTTGATGACTCCCGGCGCTGAACATGCCCGGCAGATCCAGTTCAGGGCTACCGTGGCGGCCCCGACCCGACCTGCCGCGCCTTCGGGGGCCTGGCGCCCGACCCGCGCCTGGTGTGGTCGTGCGGTTGGTGCGGAGCAGGTCTGTTCACATGGCCTCAGGCTGATCGGGACGTTCTTCAGGTATACATAGATCGCTGGTTCGCGGAGAGCGCATGAGGGAGGCTGGGGATGGCCCGACGCACAACCATGGCCTTCGTCCGGGGCGTGGGTTCGCTCGTCGATCTCGGTGGTACCTCGTACAAACGCACCCCAATCCGAATTGTGAAGAAGGGCGACTTCGCCGCGGATCGCCGGGCGATGGCTCGTGACGGCAGAACAGCGGTGCGGCATGTTCTGACGTCCGAGCGGAAGAAGTCTCTTGGCTGAGGAGCCTGCCGACCCCAACGAGGACTTCGACAACAGCCTGGCAGAGATCATCTCCCACATCGGAGACGACGATCAGACACCGGTTCAGCGGGGTGAACTGCGCCAGGTACTCCGAGCGGCCTTCATCAGCGAACGGCACGCGGTCCTCTCCCGGATCCACGGTCGCTGGAGAGGTATCGCGATCTGATTCCGAACGGCGCAGAACGCATCATGGCAATGGCCGAGCGGGAGCAGCGGCATCGCCACGATTTGGAGAAGCGCGAACAGGCACTGCTCGAGAGGTCGGAGCAGCATGACTTCGTCATCACTAGACGTGGGCAGGTCTTCGGTCTCGGTGTGTGTCTCCTGGTCATCGGCGCCGCGATGGTGTTCGTGCTCGTCGGGCAACCGGGGCTTGCTGCATTACTCGTTGGTCTAGACCTCGCCGCCCTTGCCGCTGTCTTTGTCGCGGGCCGTTACTTGCCGGTTCGCTCCAGTCGGGGAAATGGCGCCGCCGACGAGCAAGAGGGCACTGGATAGTTGGTGGGTTCCGCTCAGCACGGGCCTGGAGCGCCTCATCAAGAGACGCCGCCACGAAGCCCCCCGGCGTCTGACCCATCCCTCCCGGTGATCATGCAATCGGTCGTGAACATGGAGTGCGCCTCGGTCGATGCCCGGGATGCGTTCTTCAGCACTCACGCCGTGAGGGCGATCGGCTCGCTAACGAACATGGGGACCTTCTGACGTGGCTCCGGTGCACGGCCCGAGGTGAAGGCGCTGTCGCACGACGTCAGCGGCTAGCACAAGCGCTACCTTCGGGAGCCATGGGCACCGTGGGACTGCGCCAGCTTCGCGAGGACGCCTCTGAGCTGGTGCGCCGCGTCGAAGCCGGTGAGGAAATCACGATCACGGTCTCCGGCCGGCCGAGTGCACGGCTCGTTCCGGTCCGCCCGACGCAGTGGCGTTCCTGGGCGGACCTCTGCGACGTATTCCAGGGGCCAGCGGACGCGGGGTGGGAGCAAGACCAAGCTCTTCTCGATGCGGATGTTCGTGATCCCTGGGCGGCGCCATGACCGGACCGGTCGAACTGCAAAAAATGCCATTCTCGACACGAACGTCGTGATCGCGGACGGCGTGCGACCTTTCCCCGGACTGTTCGCCATCAGCGCCGTCGCCCTGGCTGAGCTGCACTTCGGAGTGCTCGTGGCCAAGACCTCCGAGGTCCGCGCGGAGCGCCTGAGACGACCCAGCGTTCCGCAGAAGCACTTCGATGCGCTGCCTGTCGACGAGGCTTTGGCGGTCAGCTTCGGCCGTCTCGCGGCCATCGTTGATACCGGCCGTCAACCGAGCGTCGAGCCATGGACCTGCTGATCGCCGCCACGGCGCACGCGTACGGTGCCGGGCTCTACACGAGGAACCCGGAAGACTTCGCCGGTTTCGAGGATCACATCGCCGTTGTCACCGTTTGATCAGAACTCGGCCGCCCCGACGTGACCCCCACCCCATCCCCTCCGTGACCATGCACTCCGCTGTGATCACGGGGGTGCGCCTCGGTTGATCCGTAACGCTTGCGGCGACGTTCGAGACGCGATCTTGACCAGTGCCGTACAACTGCCGTACGTTTGGTTCTCGGAGGTGGCGGTAGATGACGGCTGAAGCGCGAAGGAAGGCGCGCCTCGAAGCGCGTATCGATCCCGAGCTCGATGACCTCATCGTCGAGGCTGCCGCCCGACTGCATGTCACCAAGACCGCGTTCGTGTGCGATGCCGTCCGAGATGCCGCGTTGAAGGTGATGGCGCGTGCTGACGTGACGATGATGGCGCCTGAGGTATTCGACTCGATGATGGCCTCGATCGACGTTGCCGATGAGTCGCCCGCACTGGAGAGCCTCGCAGCCATGCCGCGCAAGATCGCCAAGTGAGCGAGTCGACCTACCGAGTCGTCAAGTGGGCCCCCGGGTACGACCTGGGGGCCTTCGACTGTGGCGAGCCCTCGTACAACGACTGGCTCATCCACCACGCGGGTCCCTCGATGCAGTCCGGGGTGTGCGCCGTCTACCTGCTCCTCGAAGAGGCCGAGAACCAGGCCCGCG
This sequence comes from Actinomycetota bacterium, assembly GCA_049325235.1. GTDB lineage: Bacteria > Actinomycetota > Actinomycetes > Actinomycetales > SCSIO-59966 > SCSIO-59966. The sequence continues at coordinate 4,165 of JBMOMI010000061.1, forward strand.
TGGTGGGGTACTACGCGATCAACCCGACCCAGGTGGTCCGCGAGGTGCTCCCCGGAAACATGGCCCGGGGTTGGCCGCAGGCGGTGCCGGCGTGGAAACTCGGGAAGCTCGCCGTCCACGTGGATCTGCGTGAGGACAAGGACGCCGGCTGGGGTCGCCAACTGCTCCGTGATGCCTTGGAAACGATCGTCCGGGTGGCTGACTCCGGCGGCGGAAAGGTGATCGTCGTCGACGCCGACCATCCCGGTCTGCTCGGCTTCTACAGGCGAAACGGGTTCAGGAGCACCGGCGTCGAGGATGACCTCTCGCTCTATATGAAGGTCTCCACCGCCAGGAAGGCCCTTGCCGGATAGGCGCTGGACAACGCCCGCAAGCTGTGGCCTGGGCTGGCGTACGCGGCGAGCGCGGCCGAGGCGTGCGAGGGCGCGGACGTCGTCCTGCTGCTGACCGAGTGGCCGCAGTACACGTCGCTGGACCGGATCGAGCTCGGCCGGATCGTGCGGTTCAAGCGCGTCGTCGACGGACGCAACGCGCTCGACGCCGCCGCATGGAAGGCCGCGGGCTGGACCTACGGCGCCCTGGCCGGCCCGACGTCTGACCCGATGTCGCTTGCTCCTGCCGGCAACCGTCGCCGCCGAGTGGCCAGGCAAAGCGCCCGTCAGCCGACGGCCTCCCTCAGCCGGCCCACGCGCCGGTTTCGCTCGGCGCGGGCCTGAAGTGCCTCGTCAAGAGACACCGCCACGAAGCGCGTCTGCGTGCCAGGGGAATGCTGTCCGACAGAGTCCAAGTCGGCGCTGATCACTGTGGCGATCATCGCGTAGCCGCCGCCGGAGACGGCATCGCGATGGAGCACGATCGGTTCGGCCCCGCTCGGCACCTGGATGGATCCGATCGGGTAGCCCGCGTCGACGATGTTCGACGGGTCCGCGCCCGCCCCAAAGGGCTGCACACGCTCCTTCCACTCCAGCGTGCCGCCGGTGTAGCGGAAGCCGATGCGGTCGGCGACCGGGGTCAACGTCCAGGTCGTGCCCAGGAAGTCGCTGCGCCCCCGGTCGGTGAGCCGGTAGTCGTACAGCCCCATCACAACGCGCACCTCGGCCTGCCGCGTGAGAGCAGGTCGTAGCTCGGCGGGCACCTGCCCTCCGGCCGGGCGTGCCGGGTCGGCTCCGATCGACAGCCGGTCTCCGGCACGCAGCATGCGGCCCTCGTGGCCCCCGAAGCCGCCCAGCAGGTACGTGGATCGGCTGCCGAGCACCTCCGGCACGTCGATCCCACCCCGGACGGCGATGTAGATCCGTGCACCGGCGGTCAGGAAGCCGAAGGACAGCTCATCGCCGGCGTCCACGGTGAGCGCGGTCCACTCCTCGACGTCCGTCCCGTTGATCTGCACCGGCATGTCCGCCCCGGTCACGGCCACCACCGCTGGAGCGTCGAAACGTAGCCGTGGACCGGTGTAGGTGGACTCGATGACCGCAGCGCCCTCGTCGTTGCCGACGAGGAGGTTGGCGGCCAGGGCTGAGAACGCGTCCAGCGCGCCCGAGGTCGGGATGCCGTACCGGTAGTACCCGGTGCGGCCGAGGTCCTGAACCGACGAGGCCAGGCCAGGGTCGAGAACCTCAAGCCCCACGGAGCACCTCCAGCAGTCGTGAGTTGTAGGCGTCGGAGTCGGCAAGGTACTCGTCGAGGTCGAACCGAACCGGGTGCTGCGGCAACCGGTAGGTCCCCGCCTCCACCTGCGCCTCGATGTCGCGGAACTCGTCCTCGCTGACGCTGCGGAACTTCACGATGTCGCCCGGCCGGAAGAACACCATGAAGTCCTCGAAGTCTGGGTGCTCCTGGGTCGGCTCGAAGATCAGGGCGGGAGTGATACCGAACATCTGGTAACCGCCCGCTCCACGGACGGAGTACACGCATCCGAAGCAGCCGCCGTGCCCGATCGTCCCCTTCGGCGTATCCGTGCGCGGTCGGACGTACTTCGGCACCTCCAGCTGCCGCTCCTGGGGCACCATCTGGAACAGGAAGGGCAGCCCTGCCACGAACCCGACCATGGACGTCAACCACGGCGACGACTGGTGGGCGTCGATGAACGCCCGCACGTCGGGAAGGCCATTCGCCTCAGCGGCGTACTCCAGGTCGTTGCCGTCCGGTCGCTGGTGGCGGTCGCGGAAGCGCATCGCCACCTCGTTCGTGTAGGGGTCGTCGTACCAGACGGGCAGCTCCACGATTCGGGTGTCGAGTGTGCGGGAGGCCGAGTGCTCGACGGCGTCCTCGATCTCGCGCACCTCCTTCTCCAGGTCGGCTGGAGAGCAGAGGTCTGGGTCGAACCGGATGAGCAAGGAAGCATTGGCCGAGCAGACGTCGGTCACGCCCGGCAACGCGCGCGCCTCGATGGCGCTACTCAGTGCCGTGGCCGTGAAGTTGGCTTCCAGGCTCATGGCCTCGGCCAGCTGGACGGCGAGGTACTCGTCGCCGCCCCACGTGTACCTGGTCTCCACGTTCACGCCGGCACTCCTACCGGGGCGCCGCTGTCTTCGTTCATCCACGCCTCCAGGTACGTCGTGTGGTAGCTGCCGTCGACGAAGCCCGGGCTGTCGAGAACATCGCGCAGGAACTCGGCAGTGGTGCTGATGCCGCGCACGAGCACCTCCTCGAGCGCTCGGCGGCCGCGCGAGATGGCCAGCTCACGCGTCTCGTCCCACACGATCACCTTGGCGATCAACGAGTCGTAGAACGGCGTCACTTCGCTCCCGGCGTCAAAACCGCAGTCCACCCGCACGAACGGGCCGCCGGGTAGGCGCATCTCGGTGATGCGGCCAGGGCTCGGCATGAAGCCGTTGCGGGCGTCCTCGGCGTTGATGCGGAACTCGATCGCGTGCCCACGGACCTGGACGTCGTCCTGGCGGAACGACAGCGGCTCACCGGAGGCGACCCTCAGCTGCTCGCGGACAAGGTCGCGGCCGGTCACCATCTCGGTCACCGGGTGCTCGACCTGGAGGCGCGTGTTCATCTCGATGAAGTAGAAGCTGTCGTCGCGCTGGTCGTAGAGGAACTCCACCGTGCCGGCACCGGTGTAGTCGACCTCAGCCGCCAGCCGAGTACCCGCCTCCAGGAGTGCGGCTCTGGTGTCGTCCGGCAGCAGTGCGGACGGTGACTCCTCGATGACCTTCTGGCGACGCCGCTGCAGCGAGCACTCCCGTTCGCCGAGATGCACGAAACGCTCTCCGTCGCCGAAGATCTGCACCTCGATGTGCTTGGCGTCCGGCACGAACTTCTCCAGGTAGACCTCGGCGCTGCCGAACGCGGCGGCCGCTTCCGCCCTGGCCACGGGCAGGGTCTCCCGCAGCTCTTTTCGGTCCCGGACAAGCCTGATCCCGCGGCCGCCGCCCCCGGCGGCCGCCTTGATGGCGACGGGATAGCCGATCTCTTCGGCGACCAGCAGGGCCGTGGTCTCGTCGTCCACTGAGCCGTCTGAGCCCGGCACGGTCGGTACCCCGGCTGCCGCCGCGGTCCGGCGGGCCAGCGCCTTGTCGCCCATGGTGCGGATGGCGTGCGCCGACGGCCCGACGAAGACCAGTCCCTCTTGGGTAACGCGCTCGGCGAAGGAGGCCCGCTCCGACAGGAAGCCGTACCCGGGGTGGATCGCCTCGGCGCCGGTCACCTTCGCGGCCGCGAGGACGGCGTCCATGTCGAGGTAGCTCTTGGTCGGGGCGGCGGGGCCGATCACCACGTGCTCGTCGGCGAGGGCGACGTGCCGCGCCTGGACGTCGGCCTCGCTGGCGACGGCCACGGTGGGGATCCCCAGCTCGCGGGCGGAGCGGATGATGCGAACCGCGATCTCGCCACGGTTGGCGACCAGCAGCTTGCGCATGCTCAGCCGACCTCGATCGTGGCGATTACGTCGCCCGGGCCGATGACCGCTTCGTTGTCGACACTGAAACCCGCAAGCCTCCCGGCGGCGCCGGCCTTGACCTCGCTGAACTGCTTCATCACCTCGACCAGGCCGATGGTCTGATCAGCGGTGACGTCAGCGCCCACCTCGACGAACACCGGCTCGTTGGGGGAGGGACGCCGGTAGAAGACCCCGGGCAGTGGCGATCGGACGGCGTGCTCGGTCATGAGGCTGCTCCTTCAGGCTGTCGGGTCAGGTGGAGATGCTCTGCACGACGTCGCGCACAGCGCGCGCGACGTCGACGGCGTTGGGCGTGTCGGAGTGGACGCAGATGCTGTCCACTCGCACAGGAAGCGACTCGCCGGTGTCGGCATACGTGACACCCTGGGTCAGGGCCAGACGCGCCCGCGTCGCCGCGACCTCGGGCACCGTCGCGTGCGGACGGCGAGTGATGATCAGCCCTCCGTCGGCCCGGTAGGCGAGGTCGACGTAGAACTCCGCGGTGAACGGAACGCCCCACCGCGTGGCAACGGTCTCGTGGTACGTCCCCGGCATCCCGAAGACGCCGACACCGAAGTCCGCGGCGACCTCGCAGACGGCGTCCATCAGCTGTTCGTCGCGGGCGACCATGCCGTACAGAGCGCCGTGGGGCTTGATGTGGTGAAGCTCGACGCCCTCGGCACCGAGGAAGGCGTGGAGGGCGCCGACCTGGTAGCGCACGAGGTCGCGCACCTCGTCGGGAAGCAGCTTGATCTCCCGGCGCCCGAAGCCGACCAGGTCTGGAAGGCCGGGGTGAGCGCCGATCGTCACCCCGGCGGAGGCGGCGGCGTGCACGGTCTCCCGCATCGTGCTCGGGTCGCCGGAGTGGAAGCCGCACGCCACGTTCACGGTGTCCACCAGGGCGAGCAGGTGGGTGTCGTTCCCGAAGCTGTGGATTCCCAGGGACTCGCCCATGTCGGAGTTCAGGGTGACGCTCATGCGCGCTCCGCATCGCTTGAGGGGCGGGGTCGTAGGCGGGAACGCTACGCACCGGGCGGGTTCGTGACAATCGTCAGTCTGCTGGAATCATGTACGGGTTTTCCTGTGCACGTGCACAATGCCTCGACGACCTGTGATCGGAAGGCCACTGCGTGTCCCTCACTCTCGACGACCTGCTCGCGGACGCGGCGCTCGAGCTCACCCTGCTGAGCCCGGGGCGTCGGCCGTTGCGGCAGATCACCTGGGTAGCGCCGACGGAGCTCGTCGACCCCACGCCCTTCCTGACCGGCGGAGAGCTGATCCTCACCACCGGCTCGCTCCTCGATGCCGACGACCGCGACGCGTGGGACGCCTACGTCGGTCGGCTCGTCCGGCGGGAGGTGGCCGGGGTCGGGTTCGGCGCCGGCGTGGTGCATCACGGCACGCCGGCCGCGCTCGTCACCGCCGCTCGGGCCGCCAACCTGCCGCTGGTCGAGGTGCCCTACGGCGTGCCGTTCGTCAAGGTGACCCGATGGATCGCCGACGGGATCGTCGCGAGCCAGTTCAGCGAGACTCTTGCCGCCAGCCGGCTGGCGTCGAAGCTCGCTCAGCTGGTCGCTTCCGGCGCCACACTGCCTGTCTTGCTGGCGGAGCTCGGGACCGCCGCCGACGCCCCTGTCGCCGTTCTCGACATCGCCGGCGAGGTCGTCGCCAGCCACCCAGCGGACGAGGGGTGGAGTCTGGCGGAGCTCGCGTCCTCCGGCCCGCAGCGAGACATGCACGCCATCTCGTTGCGGGGTGCGGGGGCCGTCGACCACGTGCTCGTGGCGAGCACCCGCGGCCGCGCTGCGCTCACCGCTCTGCTCCAGACCGCGGCTCCGATCCTGTCCGTGGAGCTGGCCCGCCAGCTCGAGGACCAGGGCACCCGTGCTGCCCAGATGGAGATGCTCCTTGCGGCAGTGCGGGACTGGACCACTCCCACAGCGTCCCTGGCCCGGCTCATAAAGGTGGCGGGCCTTAGCGCTGACGCGCCAACGGTGGTCGTGGCCCTGCGGCGTACCGCCGGGGCGGTTCCCGCACTGGCCTGGCGGATGCGACTGCTCGCCGGGGAGCATGCCCTAACCGTGCGTCAGGGAACGGTGGCGGGGAGCCTGTTGCTCCTGCTGCAGGACGGCGGCCCTGACCTCGCTGAGGTACTGCTGGCGGCCGCGATCGACAGCTTCCCCAGCGCCCCCCTCGTCGTCGGCGGACCGGCGGCTGACGCGGAGCACCTGCGGATGGTCGTCGCCTCCTCGGTGACCCAGCTCGCCCGCGCCGAGTCACCGACCCGGGCTTCCACGTTCGACGTCGGTGCTGTCGTCGCGGCCGCAGCCGCACGCGGCTCGGTGGCCGCTGCCGAAGAGTTCCTCGCGCCTCTGATCGCGTACGACCGCAGGCACGACACGCGACTGCTCGAGACGCTACGCACCTATCTGCGCTGCGACGCCAAGCCAGGGCCGACGATGGCCGAGCTGCACGTGCACCGCAACACGCTGCGCTACCGGCTCGCCAAGATCGAGTCGCTGATCGGTCAGAACCTTTCCGAGCTCCCGGCGCTCACATCATGCTGGCTGGCCCTGCAGCTGCACGACCGTTGAGTGCTCTGCTGGGGCCAGATGAAGCGCGCACGACGAGTGTCGGCGTGAGGCGGACCGACTCCACTGCCTCCCCGGCGAGCCGGCGATGGAGAAGGGAGACCGCCGCCCTTCCCATCTGACGCATCGGCGAACGGACCGTCGACAGCGGGATTGGGAGGTGCTCGGCGAGCGGGGTGTCGTTGAACCCGACAATCGCGACATCTTTGCCCGGGGTCAGACCATGCGCCAGCAGTCCGCCGATGGCGCCGATGGCCGCGAAGTCGTTCACGGCGAAGATCGCCGTCGGGATCTCGCGCCCGCTCAGGACCTGCTCGCAGGCGGCGCGTCCCCCGACGGCGTCGAACGGCGAGTGCACGACCCACCGGTCGGGGACCTGGACGCCGTGATCGCGCAGCTCGTCCAGGCAGCCGCGGGTCCGGTCGAGGCCGGTGGAGGCGAACGGCTCGCCGGCGAGCACGGCGACGCGTTCGTGCCCGAGCTCCACGAAGTGCCGGCCGACCTGCCGTCCACCGTCGTAGTCGTCGCAGGTTGCCGACGGGTGAGCTCCCGCCCACCGGCTCGTGAGGACGAAAGGCACGCCGCGACGGGCGAGCTCGTCGACGAAGACGGCGTCGAAGTGCGCGTCACCGAAGATCAGTCCGTCCACCCGGCGCGCCAGCATCATCTCGGTCTTCGTGCGCTGGGCCGCGGGGTCGTCCAGCGAGTTCGTCACGAATGTCGAGTAGCCCAGCGAGTTGGCCTCCTCCTCGATGCCCTCGTAGATCGTCGCCAGCACGATGTCGGCCAGGCGGGGAACGAGGACGCCGACCAGGTTGCTGCGCCGGGTCCGCAGGCTGGCCGCCTGGGGATTCGGCTGGTATCCCCGCTTCTCGGCCAGGGCCCGGATTCGAGCAGCCGTGTCGCTACCGGCTGCGACCGCACCGAACCGGCCGTTCAGGACCCGCGAGACCGTCGACACGTGCAGGCCCAGCTCATCGGCGAGCATCTGCAAGGTCACCGGGGATGTGCCTGGCCGGGGGGTAGAAGCTGCCAACGGACCTCCCTCGTGCGTGCGGGCCGCCCGCATCACGACCACAAATCTGTCGCTTAGACCTTGACATGTCCGGGCCCACCGCCGCTACATTGCGCGGCAATCGTTTTCGCAAACGTTTGTGCAAGGGGGTTCGGTGGCCCGGGTCAGAGTGCTGTCAACCGGCGGGACGATCGCGTCGCGTACCGACGACCGCGGGGTGACGCGCGCCCAGGACTCCGTCAGTGAGATCCTGGCCCGGGTTCAGACACCGCCGGGCGTGACCGTCGCCGGCGAGGATGTCGAGAGAGTCGGCTCCTATGCGCTGACACTGGCCGACATGGCGGCTCTGAGCCGCCGGATCACCGCGGCGTTGCGGGACCCCGAGATCGACGGCGTCGTGGTGACGCACGGCACCGACACCCTCGAAGCCAGCGCCTTCCTCGCGCAGCTCGTGCACGACGACCGGCGTCCGGTGGTCTTCACCGGCGCCATGCGCGCTGCCGATGTGCGCGACAGCGATGGTCCTCGAAACCTCACCGACGCCATCGCCGTCGCCGCGAGCCCAGAAGCCCAGGGCCTCGACGTCGTGGTCGTGTTCGACGGTGAGGTCCTCCCGGCCGTAGGAGTGCGGAAGATGCACACGGTGGGGACGGCCGCCTTCGGCGCGCCGGAGACGGGCCGGCTGGGCCAGGTGCACGGTGGAGCGCTGAAGACCGCGTTGGTTCCCGGCCCTGCGCTGCGCGCTCGCGTGGACACCACCGGTCTGCGCGGAACGGATCTGGATCTCGACGGCGTGCGTGTCGACATCGTCGCCAGCTACCCCGGCGCCGACGGCGAGCTGCTGCACGCGGCAGCCGCTGCTGGTGCTCGCGGGATCGTCCTGGAGGGAACCGGTGCCGGGAACGCCACGCCGGAGATCTGCAAGCAGGTGTCGGCCCTCGTGGACCGAGGTGTGGTCGTCGCGGTGACCACCCGCGTCCTCGCCGGGCCGGTGACACCGGTCTACGGGAACGGCGGGGGGGCCGACCTCGTCGCGGCAGGCGCGGTCCCCCTCACGTGGCTGCGCGCTCCGCAAGCCCTTGTCCTGCTCGCCAGCCTGCTGGCGACAGGCGCCGACGTTCACCGCATCAACGACGTGCTCACCGTCTGGTGATCCACGCCCCGGGCACACAGGAGAGAAAGGGAACGACTGCATGGCCAAGGACATCAAGGTCGCCTTCGGTATCGACGTCGACGCCGTGGCCGGATGGCTGGGCTCGTACGGCGGCGAGGACTCGCCTTGCGACATCTCACGCGGCCTCTTCGCCGGCGAGGTGGGAGGCCCACGGCTTCTCCGGCTGTTCGAGCGCTACGGCCTGACCACGACGTGGTTCATCCCGGGGCACTCCATCGAGACGTTCCCGGAGCTCACGTCAGCGGTAGCCGCTGCGGGGCACGAGATCGGCGTCCACGGGTACTCGCACGAGAACCCCATCGCCATGAGCCGCCAGCAGGAGGAGGACATCCTCGACCACTGCATCGAGCTCATCGAGAAGGTGACCGAGCGGCGGCCCACCGGCTACGTCGCGCCTTGGTGGGAGTTCTCGAAGGTCACCAACGAACTCCTCCTCGAGCGAGGCATCAAGTACGACCACTCGCTCATGCACGACGACTTCTCGCCGTACTACCTGCGGGTCGGAGACTCCTGGACTCCCATCGACTACAGCAAGTCCGCGCGTGAGTGGATGCAGCCGCTCGTGCGCGGTGAGGAGACCGACCTCGTCGAGATCCCGGCCAACTGGTACCTCGACGACCTGCCCCCGATGATGTTCATCAAGGCGAGTCCGAACTCGCACGGCTTCGTCAGCCCGCGCCATCTCGGCGAGATGTGGCAGGACCAGTTCGACTGGGTCTACCGGGAGATGGACGACGCCGCCTTCACGATGACCATCCACCCGGACGTGTCCGGGCGCCCGCAGAACCTGCTCATGCTCGAGCGGCTCATCGAGTACATCAACAGCCACAGCGGCGTTCGCTGGGTCACCTTCGACGAGATCGCCGATGACTTCATCGCCAAGAACCCCAGAACAGGAGTGCAGCAATGAGCAGCGAGATGATGTCGCCGGTGGGTGGTGACCCGGACGCCGCGTCGCCTGTCCTGGAGCGCCGCCGGTTCCGACCGTTCACCAAGCGCGAGACCGCGGTGGCGACGAGCCTGGCCCTGCTCGCCTGGACCGTGGCCATCTTCGACTACGGCCTGTTCGGGACTCTTCTGCCCGCAATGCAGGCTGACTTCGGGTGGAACGAACCGACGGCATACCTGGTCAACACGTTGATTGCCATCGGTACCGCGGTCGTCGCGTTCGGTGTGGGACCTGTCATCGACCGCCTGGGCCGTCGGCGCGGCATGATGCTGACGGTCGGTGGCACGGCGGTCGCATCCGCCCTCACGGCCCTCATCCCGGCCAAGCTGGGAGCGGTGAGCAACGCGGCGCTGATCGGTGTCCGATCGCTCGGCGGTCTCGGGTTCTCCGAGCAGTCAGTGAACGCCACGTACCTCAACGAGGTTTACGCGATCACGGAGGACGAACACAAGCGTGAGAACCGAGGGTTCTGGTACGGGATCGTCCAGGGCGGCTGGCCCCTCGGCTTCTTGCTCTCGAGCGCCCTGGCCCTCGTCCTGCTCGACGACCTCGGCTGGCGTGCGCTCTACCTTGTCGCGACGCTTCCGGCGATCGCTCTCGTCCTTCTCATCGGAAAGAAGCTCAAGGAGACTCCTCAGTTCGAGCTGCACAAGCAGCTGCGTCAGCTGAAGGCGCAGGGGCGCAGCGCCGAGG
>JBMOMI010000062.1:0-14034 GCA_049325235.1 Actinomycetota bacterium
GCCAGGGCGCCGACGGCGGCGCACAGCCCAACCTGGAGGAGAACGTGCACGAGGATGCCGGTGCGGGTGGCGCCAAGCGCCCGTCGACGGCCGTAGTCGCGGGCGCGCTGTGCGACGGCTCCAAACTGGGTCACGGTGATCAAAACCATGCCGGCGGCGAGCGCGAGCCACACCAGCCGGCGGCTGGTCTGGGCGAGCTGGGAGCCGATGACCTGCTGCAGTTCGGCGAGGTTCGTGTTCGTCCTGGCACTGAGCCGACTTGGGTCCTCGGCGATGAGCACCGCGGTCGCGGCCCGGGTGAGGGCGTCGATGTCACGCACGTTTTCGACGCTGAACCAGATGGTGCGGACCTGGTCTCCCCTCGTGGCGTCAGCGTGGATAAGGACGCTGGTGTTCAGGTCGGTGAGTGGTTCGCCGGCGGTGAACTCGCCCACGACCGGAGCGTGGAGGCCGGTTGCGGTGATGCCGCCGATTGGCTCGGGGAGCCCGAGACGCTGGGCTGCCTGCGGCCCGACGAGCGCGTCACCGTCGGCGGGGGATCGGTAGGCGGCGACCTCCAGGGCGGTCGGCCAGCTGCCGAAGACCCGCCGGGCGGGAACGGCAGTGCCGGCCGGGACAGCGGCATTGGTGACGTCGCGGGCCTGGCCGAGGCCCATGACCCACTCCACTCCGTCCAGGGTGGCGATGGCGGCGACGCTGGTGGCGTCGACGTGGGCACGGTTTTCGTCGTCGGTCAGTACGACGAGACGTCCGGCCGGTGAGTTGATCTGGGACAGCACCCGGCGTTCGGTGGCGACTGTCTGGCCGGTGGTGGCCAGGATCGCGGTGGTGGCACCCGCGACGACTAGGGCGGACACGACGCTGGCGACCCGCTGACCCCGAGCCGCGAGGAGCGCATCGCGGACTGCGACGGTAGCCGTGGCGAGGAGTCTCATGCCGCGATGAAGAACTGGTGGTCGGCAGCGGCTGCGCGGGCCCGGTCGTGGGTGGCGACTACGACGGTGGCGCCGTCGGCGGCGGCCGCATGCAAAGCGGTCCAGACGATGTCGGCGGAGTCGGGGTCTAGGTTGCCGCTGGGTTCGTCGGCCAGGATCACCGTGGGCCGCTTGACCAGCGCCCGGCACAGGGCGATGCGCTGCGCCTGGCCGCCGGAGACTTCTCCGGGCCGGTGGTGCGCCCGGTCGGCCACGCCGAACCGCTGCATCAGCGTTAGGGCTTCGTGGGTCACCCTGGCGGCGGGCATTCCGGCGATGGCGCCGGCCTCGGCCACGTTGCCCAGCGCGGTGCGGGAGGGATCGAGCATGGCGTCCTGGAAGACGAATCCGATGTGCGCGGCGCGTAGCCGTGAGCGGTCGCCGTCCCGCCAGGCGGTGACGGGCTCGCCCGACCAGTAGACCGTGCCGGCCGTCGGGGTGAGCATCAGCCCCAGCACGTACAGCAGCGTGGACTTCCCCGCCCCGGACGGTCCGGTGATGGCGGTAACGGCGCCGGCAGCGAAGTTGTGGGACAGGCGGGCGAACACCGGCGGGGCGCCGCGGCGGTAGGTGAACGTCAGGTCCCGGACAGCCAGCGCGGCGGTCACGGCGCGTCCTGCAGTAGCTGGATGCGGTCTCCGACGTCGAGGCCGGAAACGACGCTGCGTCCGTCGGCCGACGCGAGCACCTCGACCGGCTGGAGGGTGTCGTCGGCGAGGCGTACCACGGTCTGATCGTCGGCGACGGTGGCGATCGCGGCGGTAGGAACGGTCGGCCCGTGCGTGGTGGGAACGACGAACAGGTCCGCGGTGTACAGGGAGGTCTGGCCCACCGGGACCACGGCCGAGCAGCTGTCGGTGCAGAGGCTGCCGCCGTCGACCGCGGTCAGGTTCAGGGAGACCTCGCTGGGCGGGACCGCGACCGTGGACTTGACCACTCCCTCCCACGTCTCGCCATCGCCGCTGCCGTAGCGAATCCGCACCGGGGAGGACAGCGGCACCAGATCGGCCTGATCCCGGGACAGGGTGATGGTGAACGCCGGCGGGCCGGTCACCGCGCTGACGACCGTGCGCCCGGCGTCGATACTCGCGCCGACGGTGACCTCCGGGTCCAGCAGCACGGCGGTGGGCACGGTGGGCATGAACACCAGGTCGCCGCGGCGAACTATGCCGTCTTGGGGGACGCCGACCTGCCGCTGCCAGCGGCGCACCGCTTCGGTCGTTCTCGCGGAGAAGGTGTCGTCCGGTGTGCCGGTCATCAGCTGCTGCGCGGCCAGGAAACGCTCCAGTTGCTCAACGTCGGCGCCGGTTGCACCCTCGCCGAGATCCCGGAAGGCCGGCACTGTCCCGGCGGCCGCCACTGCCGGGCGCAGATCGACCGTATATAGAACCGTGCCGACCTCGACCTTCTGGCCTGGACTCACCTCGATCGAGGTCAGCGTGCCGCTCAGCCCGTTCACCCCGGCCGGCGTCGAGGGCCACGACGCCGAGGCCGAATACGTGACCACCCGCTCCACGGTTCCCTCCTGGACCGTGTACAGGATCGTCGGCAGCCTTGTCGGCTGCACCGACGGCGGCTCCGACGTCGCTTTCGCCGCCCACCAGCCGGCCGCAAACACCACCGTTGCCGTGACCGCCCACGCGACGACGGCGCGCCGCAACGGCACCGCCCGCCGCGCCGGTGCCACGGCCTGCGGCGCCGCCGTGGCCGGCTCTTCTGTCCCCGGCGGCGAGTCCTCTATCGTTCGCTTCAGCCTGCTCCCCTTGGAGACGGTCTCCCAGTTGCGGCCTTTACGGTCAAGGAGCGACATCGCGGGGATCCGGGTCGGGACAGGCCGCGACCGCGGCCGGCACGTCACCACCGGAGGCGAAAACCGCCTCCAGTGGCAACCACGCCGGGCTGGACGACGTGTACGACTCCATCCACACCTCTCGGGACGGCGCCGGCGTCACCGGATAGCCAGCGTCGCGCAGACACTGTGCCTGCGCCAGGCTCAGGTCGTACAGTCCGCTGAGCACCTCCTCCGTCAGCGGCGGCGCCTGCGGCGGCACGCCGACCCGCTCGATGCACTCACGGTCCAGGCCAATGCCTTCCGCTACGGGCCGATCCGGGCTGGAGCCGTTATCGATGCCGTTACCGTCAACCGGCACCGACGCGTCCATGCCCTCCGACCGCGCGCACTCGACGAAGGAGGCACGCCAGTCGGCGAACAGACCGTCGTACTCCTCGTACGTCGACGCGGTCACCTGGGGCAACGGGAAGCCCGCGGACGTGGCGGCCGCGTCCTCGCCGCTACTACAAGCACCCACGGTGGTCAACAGCAGGAGCGCCACCGCACCGCTGACCCTTGTCCGTGCCCTTGGCGTCACGCCAGCCCCTTACCTGCCCCGGCGAGAGCGCTCACCCGCCGGCGTAGCAGCCGGTTGACACGCTGCTGTACCAGTCGTTGACGTAGACGCGCCAGTAGCCACCCCCGGCGCTGGTGCTGCGCGAGCTCTGAGTCCGGTACACGCTGCCGGAGTCTCGCCAGGCCGGCCGGTGGTCCCAATCACCCGGAGCCCACAGGTTCCCGGAACCGCGCATGTACGCGCTTACCCCACCGAAAGTTGTTCCGGAGCATCCCTTGGACTGCACACCGCTATCCCTGACGGCGTACGCCGCGGTGGGAACCGCCAGCGTCAGAGCAGCAGCCAAAGCCACGGCACTCATCGCCTTGCGCATGATCACGCCCCCTTTGAGCGTCATGCTCGACCGGCGCGAGGCCGGATGTCATGGACCGTACATCGGCTATCGACAGTCCGCTACGGTCCTGCGAAAGTTTCATCCGCCGTCGGGACGGGCCCCACCAGCGGGGGGGATCACCGACAACCACGCCGGCCCATGCCCGGCGCAACTCGCACGGACCTCAGCCGGGCCAGCTCCGGCCGTCGCCGTTGTTGGCAATGCTGTCGAAAACCCCCGGCCCGTAACAGATGGGCCCGGTCGCCTCGGCCGGGAACGCCGCGATGCCGATCGCACTACAGCCGCAGACCTTGCGCTCGGCGCGTGGCTCCGTCACGAACAGCTCGATCAGCGGCAGGTCGAACACCTGGCGCCGCTCCTGCCCGTCCACCGGGGCGGCAGCCAGGCCACCCCCACACGAGGCGCACGGCTGGGGCCTGTGCACCACGATCTGGTCCGCCGCGCTGCGTGGCTCCAGCCGAAAGCCTTGGCCGCCAGGCTGTTGCCAGGTGAGCGGCCCGACTTGGCGCGCAGTGACCGCAGCGGTGGCTTGGCCAGCCCATCACTGCTCGGCGGCTTGGAGGAGTTCCGCGACGTCTTCCCCAGCCGGGCCTGGGGCCTCCAGCTCGGCGATCCGCCCGCACAGCTCCTGGGCTTCCAGGACCGGTACAACGCCACCGCGCGTCCGTTCGACTGGCGCTACACCAAGACCGACCTCGACGCCTACCTCGACCGGCTCTCAGACTCAGCCCACGAATCCATCGCCGCAGCGGCCTGACCCCCGAAGGACTAACGCCGACGACCACTAGCGCTCGGTGACGGACGCGGGGACGGCTCGACCGCTGGTGTCGTGACCGCGTCGGCCGTCCGGCGCCATGTCGGCGTCCCGGAGCAGGTCCGAGACGAGCCGGCGACTGCTCTGCAGCGTCTCGGTGAGCCGCGCCAGACCCGTCTCGAGCTGACCGGCCTCGAGGGCCCACTTCGCCGCGGCCATCCCCTGCACGATCGAGTCGTTGATCTCCACGGCGTCGCGGTGACGCTGGGCAGCCTGCTCCAGCTCGGCGCGACGGGTCTCCGCGACCTGCAGTCGGTCCATCGCGTCGCCCAGCAGCCAGCCCAGCAGGAGCAACGGCACGGCGCGGGAGGCCCAGCCGACCGGGGAGAGCTCGGCTCCCGTGGTGGCCACCCACGACGCGAGCAGACCGATCGCCACCGCGCCGCCGGTGAGCCCGGCACGGCGGCCGAACGCGACCGCTACCAGGGCCGTGGGCAACGCGAAGAGCAGGGAGACCGTGTCGTTCGGGTCCCCCATCGCGAAGCGCAGTGCCGTGATGGCGACGTACAGGGTCCCGGCGACGGCCACGGTCGCCGCCGGGCGACGACGGAACCACGGCCCCGCGGCGGAGACGGACAGCGCAGGGGGCACCGCCGAATCGTCGGCGGTCCGGGAGCGCCGGCGTAGGGCCGTTGGTCCCGGCATCACGGCCGCCTCGCGAGGACCAGGCAGTCGAGCGCGTCGACGGTGCGCCCGGGTTCACCGACGGGGCGGCGGACCTGTTCGGCACGTTCGACGACCAGCCCGGTGCCCTCGAGATCGGCGACGACGTCGTCCGCGGAGTACAGCATGGCAGGGTCCTGAGGCCCACCGGTGCCGCTGCGCAGGTTCTCGGTGTCGTGACCGACCACCAGGAGGAGGCCGCCGGATCCCACCGCGTCAGCGGCATGCCGCAGTGCGGTGCTTCGCTGCCCGGCGGGCACCTGGAGGTAGGCGACCACGACCAGGTCGTAGGCCTGCGGCTCGGGGGACCACGTGACCACGTCCGCCTGCACCGTGTCGACCCGGTCCGCCGCGTCCCCGAGACGCTCGGAGGCCAGGTGCCTGGCGCGGTCGAGGGCGACGGCGGAGAAGTCGACCGCCGTGACGCGCCAGCCACGCTCGGCGAGCCACAGGGCGTTGCGTCCCTCGCCGGCGGCGACGTCGAGCGCGCGTCCTGGCGCCAGCGGGGCGGCCACGTCCTCGACCCACCGGTTCGGCGTGGCGGACCAGACCAGGTCGCTCGCCGCGTACCGCGCGTCCCAGTCGCTGCTTGTCATGCCCGCATCCTCGCAGCCGGCGTCGACCAGGGGAATAGATACCCCCGGGGGTACGCTGAGGAGGCCATGGCTACCGTTTCCCTGACCGTCCGGGACTTCGAGGACACCGTCCTGGGCCGGGACGGCGTGCTCGTCCACGTGCAGCCGGGCGCCCTGCCCGCTCCCGCTCTGGAGGAGCTGATCCAGGCCGTGCGTGGACTGGACATGGACGCCGTGCGGCGGCAGATTGCCGAGCGGACGGCTGCGGCCGGCCAGGGTGCCTGAGCGGCGCCCGAGAACCTGACCACGAGACCGACGAACGGGAGAGCAGACATGGCTTACGGCACCAGCGTCACGATCGACCGTCCCTTCGACGAGGCCGTCACGGCCGTCCGCGAGGCTCTCGCCGAGCAGGGCTTCGGCGTCCTCACCGAGATCGACGTGCAGGCGACCATGAAGCAGAAGCTCGACCACGACATGGAGCCGTACCTCATCCTCGGCGCGTGCAACCCGCCGCTGGCCAAGCGCGGCCTCGACGCCGAGATCTCCCTCGGGCTGCTCCTGCCCTGCAACGTCGTCGTCCGCTCGGCCGGGGACCGCACCGTCGTGGAGGTGCTGGACCCGCAGACGATGGTCCGGCTGACCGACAACGACCAGCTGAAGCCGGTCGCCGACGAGGCCGCCGCGCGCCTGGCTGCCACGCTCGACGCCCTGCAGCAAGGGACCTTCGACCCTTCGCGCTGATGGGGGCAGACCGGACAGTAGTCCGGTGATGCACACGCGGCGGATGGAGACGCTGACCGTTGCCCAGAGCCAGGAGCTGCTGGCCACGGTGACCGTCGGCCGGGTCGTCTTCACCGACCGCGGGCTGCCGGCGATCCTCCCGGTCGCCTTCGTCCTCGACCGCGACACCGTCGTCATCCGCACCGCGGACGGGTCACGCCTGGCCAGGGCAGGGGACGACTCGGTGCTGTCGTTCCAGGCGGACGTCCTCAACCCGACCAGCAAGACCGGGTGGAGCGTCGTCGTCACGGGCCACGCGCGGATCGAGCGCGACGAGGCCGAGCGCGAGCGCATCTCGCGGGTCCTGGAGCCGTGGGTGCCCGGGATCAAGGACGTGATCATCCGGATCCCGCTCACTGTGGTCACCGGCCGGCGGATCTCCGCAGCCTGACCGCGCGCGACCGCTCTCGCCTCGAGATCAAGGAGCTCAGGGGCAGCGAGGACCTCGCCTCGCAGCCGGTCGCGGAAGCGGTCCCCGCTGGGGCAGTGGCCAGGACGCTCGCGTCGACGACGATCAACGGCGCTTGCGCTCGGCGCGCAGGATGCGCACCGCCGCCTGTGGCGGCACCGAGCCGCCGGCCCGGGACGACGCCTGGTCGAGAACCTCGTCGAGTGCGCCGTCTCGCTCGTGCTGCGGCATCTCGTCGTCAGTGCTTGCCGACGGTGAGGAGGACGACGCTGTCCTCCAGCGCCTCGACGTGGTGGCGCTCGGCGGGGACGACGACGAGCTGGCCCGCTCCTGCTTCCGCGGCATCCCCGGACGCGCCGACCATCCGGACGCGCCCGGAGAGCACCTGCAGGGTTGCCTCGCCGGGGCTCTCGTGCTCGTCGAGCGACACGCCGCCGCAGACGGCGATGAGGGTCTGCCGCAACGTGTTGTCCCGCCCGCCGAACACGGTGACCGCGGACCGGCCGCTGCTGGCGCCGGCCGCGGTCGCGGCGTGCTCGCGGGCGAGCGCGTCGAGGTCGAGCGTGTCCATCAGCCGACTCGCTCCCAGCCCCGCCGCGGGGTGCGGCTGCCGAGCTGCTGGTCGTCGCGGGAGCGGTAGACGATGTAGGGGCGCGTGAGGTAGCCCAGCGGTGCGCTGAAGACGTGCACGAGGCGGGTGAAGGGCCACAGGGCGAACAGCAGGAACGCGACCAGCGCGTGAGCCTGGAAGCCCAGCGGCGCCTCGGCGATCAGCTCCGGCTGCAGGTTGAACCGGAAGATGCCCCGGAACCACACCGAGACGCTCTCGCGGTAGTCGTACGTGGAGAGGATGTTCGACGCGACGGTGTTCCACAGCCCCAGCAGGATCACCACGGCGAGGAACACGTACATCAGCTTGTCCATTTTCGTGGTCGCGCTGAACACCGGCCCGACGGTGCGTCGCCGGTAGATGAGGATCGCCATCCCGACGAGCGTGGAGAACCCGGCGAGCGCGCCGAGGGAGACCGCCATGAAGTGGTAGACGCTCTCGCTGATGCCGACCGCCTCGGTCCAGCTCTTGGGGATCCCCAGTCCCATCACGTGTCCGAGGAACACGACGAGGATGCCGAAGTGGAACAGCGGACTGCCGATACGCAGCAGGCGGCTCTCGTACAGCTGGCTGGACCGCGTCGTCCAGCCGAACTTGTCGTAGCGGTACCGCCAGAAGTGGCCGACGACGAAGATCGCCAGGCAGACGTAGGGGACGACGACCCAGAGCAGCAGGTCGACGGTGCTGACGTTCATCGGCGGGCTCCCGTGAGGTGCTGGTCGGTGCTGGGCATGAACTCCGGCGGGCCGTAGGGCTGCAGCCCCACCTCCTCGGCGGGTGGGCCCTCGGCGGCGAGCCGGGCGACGGCTGCGGCGTCGCGGCGCCCGATGGCAGGCAGGGTCAAGGACACCGCCTCCAGGACGTCGGCGTAGGGGGAGGAACGGTCGAGCAGCGCCAGGCGGAGCAGCTCGACGCCGGCGCGGTGCTCGGTGAGGAGCCGGGCTGCAGTCTTCGGGTCGGCGGCCGCGCCGAACTCGAGCACCACGCCGAGGTGGTCCGGCAGCTCGTCGTCGGTGAGCTCGAGACCTGCGATCCGGTAGGCGTTCTTGAACTTCAGGAGCGCCATCCCACGCTTGCGGGTGTCGCCGTGGGCGTAGTACGTCAGGTACAGGCAGCACCGGCGGGTGTGGTCGAACGTGTCGACGTAGTCCGCCGCCAGCTGTGCGGCCGGCGTGCCGGCGAGGTGCTCGACGAACCGGCCGAGGTGCTCGCCGACCGGGCCCGGGACGGCGGTCACCGCCTCGCGCAGCGCCGGCAGCCGGCCGAGCAGGTCGTCGTCCGGGTAGCCGAGCAGCACCGACGCGCTCTGCCAGGCCAGGGCGCGCTGGGTGTCCGTCAGCTGTGCTCTCACGGCTTGGGTTCCTCGGCCCCGCGCTGCGGCGGGAACATGCCCTGCGGGGTTCCCTTGCCGTCCCAGTTCAGCAGGTTGACGCGGCTGGCCTTGTCGGCCGGGTCGGTGGCGAACTCCGCGGTCTGCCGGTTCTTCAGTGCCTGGTAGTTCTCCACCGCGATCGGGGTCACGCCGCCGGAGCCCTCGCCGAACGGCCCCCACCCGCCCATGCCCGGGCCGCCCTCGTAGTCCAGGCTGCACTCGGTGGCGAGCTCCTCGAGGGAGTGCGCCTGCTCCGCGTGCGCGGTCGGGATCACGTAGCGTTCGTCGTACTTGGCCAGGGCGAGCAGCCGGTACATCTCGAACATGTCCTCCTCGGACATGCCCACCGAGGCCGGGATCAGCTCGTTCGGGTTCTTGCCGAGGTTGATGTCGCGCATGTACGACCGCATCGCGGCGAGGCGCTGCAGCACGTTCGTGACGACGGCGCTGTCCCCGGCGGTGAACAGCTCGGCCAGGTACTCCACCGGGATCCGCAGCGCGTCGATCGCCGCGAACAAGTTCTCCTGGTCCTCCGCGTCGTGGCCGGTGTCGCGGACGACGTCGACGACCGGCGACAGCGGCGGGATGTACCAGACCATCGGCATGGTCCGGTACTCCGGGTGCAGCGGCAGCGCGATCTCGTAGTCGTTGATGAGCCGCCAGACCGGCGAGCGCTGCGCGGCCTGCACCCAGTCCTGCGGGATGCCGGCCCGCTCCGCCTCGCGGATCACCTCGGGGTCGCGCGGGTCCAGGAGCACCGACCGCTGCGCCATGTACAGGTCGCGGTCGTCCTCCACCGACGCGGCCTCGAGCACCTTGTCGGCGTCGTAGAGCACGAGCCCGATGTACCGCAGGCGGCCGACGCAGGTCTCCGCGCAGACGGTCGGGATGCCGACCTCGATGCGCGGGAAGCAGAACGTGCACTTCTCCGCCTTGCCGGTGCGGTGGTTGAAGTACACCTTCTTGTAGGGGCAGCCGGTGACGCACTTGCGCCAGCCGCGGCAGCGGTCCTGGTCGACGAGGACGATGCCGTCCTCCTCACGCTTGTAGATCGCGCCGGACGGGCACGACGCCGCGCAGGACGGGTTGAGGCAGTGCTCGCAGATCCGCGGCAGGTAGAACATGAACGTCTGCTCGAACTCGAACTTCACCTTGTCGGCGATGTTCTTGAGCATCGGGTCCTGGTGGCCGTGCTCGGGCGCGCCGCCGAGGTCGTCGTCCCAGTTGGCGCTCCACGTGATCTTCATGTCCTTGCCGCTGATGAGCGACTTGGGACGCGCGACCGGCGTGTGCTCCTGCAGCGGCGCGCTCGTGAGGTTGGAGTAGTCGTACGTCCAGGGCTCGTAGTAGTCGTCCAGGCCCGGCTGCTTGGGGCTGGAGAAGATCGTGAGCAGGTTCTTCACTCGGCCGCCGGCCTTGAGCTTGAGCCGCCCACGGCGGTCGAGCTGCCAGCCACCCTGCCACGTCTCCTGGTCCTCGTAGCGCCGCGGGTAGCCCTGGCCGGGACGCGTCTCGACGTTGTTGAACCACACGTACTCGACGCCGGTCCGGTTCGTCCAGGCCTGCTTGCACGTCACCGAGCAGGTGTGACACCCGATGCACTTGTCGAGGTTCATCACCATGGCCATCTGGGCCATTACGCGCATCAGTACACGACCTCCTGCGATCGGCGGCGGATCATGGTGACCTCGTCGCGCTGGTTTCCGGTGGGACCCAGGTAGTTGAAGGCGAACGCCAGCTGGGCGTAGCCGCCGATGATGTGGCTCGGCTTGACGAGCAGCCGGGTCAGCGAGTTGTGGATGCCGCCTCGCTTGCCCGACGTCTCCGAGCGGGGGACGTCGATCAGGCGGTCCTGCGCGTGGTGCATGAACACCGTGCCCTCGGGCATGCGGTGGGACACGATCGCCCGGGCGACCACGACGCCGTTCCGGTTGACCGCCTCGATCCAGTCGTTGTCCCGGACGCCGACCTTCGCGGCGTCCCGGTCGCTCATCCAGATGGTCTGGCCGCCCCGGGACAGGCTGAGCATGAACAGGTTGTCCTGGTACTCCGAGTGGATCGACCACTTGTTGTGCGGCGTCAGGTACCGCACGGAGATGCCGAGCTCGCCGGTGGTGCCGATGGCCGGCTCGCCGAAGAGCCGCGTCATGTCCAGCGGTGGCCGGAAGCTCGGCAGGTTCTCTCCGAGCTCGGTCATCCAGTCGTGGTCGAGGTAGAAGTGCTGGCGGCCGGTGAGCGTGTGCCACGGCTTGAGCCGCTCGACGTTGATGACGAACGGCGAGTACCGCCGGCCGCCGGTCTCGCTGCCGGACCACTCCGGGCTGGTGATGACCGGCACGGGCGCGGACTGGGTGTCGGCGAACGTGATCTGCTTGCCCTCGTGCTCGGCCGCCAGGTCGGCCAGCTGCATCCCGGTGCGCTTCTCCACCTGTCGGAACCCCTGCGTGGCGAGGTGGCCGTTCGTCGTCCCCGAGAACGCCAGGATCATCTCGCAGGCGTGCACGTCGCGGACCAGCGCGGGGCGCCCGTCGGCGACGCCGCCGGACACGATGCCGTTCTTGTGCTTGAGGTACTCCACCTCGCGGGTCAGGTCGAACGTCACGCCCTTGGTGGTCGCACCGAGGGAGTCCATCAGCGGCCCGACGGACTGCATCTTGTCGGCCACGGCGGCGTAGTCCCGCTCGACGAGCACGATCTTCGGCATCGTCACGCCCGGCACCGGGGCGACGCCCTCGGCCTTCCAGTCGTGCACCCGGCCCTGCGGGGTCGCCATCGCGTCCGGTGTGTCGTGCAGCAGCGGGACGGCGACGACGTCCTTGCGTGTGCCGAGGTGGTCGGCGGCCAGCCGGCTGAACACGGTGGCGATGGCGCGGAACGCGTCCCAGTCGGTGCGGGTCTGCCACGGCGGCGCGATGGCCGGGTTGAACGAGTGGATGAACGGGTGCATGTCCGTGGTGTTGAGGTCGTGCTTCTCGTACCACGTGGCCGCCGGGAGGACGACGTCGGAGAACACCGTCGTGCTCGTCATCCGGAAGTCCAGGGACAGCAGCAGGTCGAGCTTGCCGACGGGCGCCTCGGGGCGCCACGTCACGTCCTTCGGGCGCAGGCCCTCCGGCGACTCGGCCGCGCGCAGCGACGAGTCGGTGCCCAGCAGGTGGTGCAGGAAGTACTCGTTGCCCTTGGCCGACGACCCGAGCAGGTTGGCCCGCCACACGCTCAGGCAGCGCGGGAAGTTCTCCGGGGCGTCCGGGTCCTCGACGGCGAAGCCCAGGCGGCCCGAGGTCAGCTCGGCGACGACGTGCTCGGCCGGTGACCGCCCGGCGGCGTCCGCCTCGTCGGCGAGGTCGAGGGGGTTCCGGTTGAACATCGGCTGCGAGGGCATCCAGCCCATCCGCACCGACTGCGCGATGAGGTCGGCAGTGGTCTTGCCGCCGAACAGGCCGTCCGGACGGGTGCCGTTGAGCGAGTCCGCCGTGACCTGGTCGTACCGGAACTGGTCGGTGTGCATGTACCAGTACGACGTCTGCGTCATCTGGCGCGGCGGGCGCGACCAGTCGAGCGCGAACGCCAGCTGGGCCCAGCCGGTGATCGGCCGGCACTTCTCCTGCCCGACGTAGTGCGCCCACCCGCCGCCGTTGACGCCCTGGCAACCGGTCAGCGTGGTGAGGGCGAGGAAGGTCCGGTAGATGGAGTCGGAGTGGTACCAGTGGTTGGTGCCGGCACCCATGAGGATCATGGAGCGACCGCGGGTCTCCTCCGCGTTGCGGGCGAACTCGCGGCCGATCCGGGCGGCGGCCTCGGCGGGGACGCCGGTGAACTGCTCCTGCCACGCCGGCGTGCCCGGCACGCTCGCGTCGTCGTAGCCGGAGGCCCACGTGCCCGGCAGGCCGGGCCGGCCGACGCCGTACTGGGCGAGCACGAGGTCCAGCACCGTCGTCACGGTGTGCCCGGCGACCTGCCGCGTCGGGACGCCGCGGACGATCGTGCCTGTCGTGCCGTCCAGGCCGTCGAAGCGGGGCAGCGCCACCTCCGCGGTCGCCGAGCCGTCGCCGGCCATGGTCAGCAGCGGGTCGACGTCCCCCAGGTCGAGGTTCCAGCGGCCCGCGCCGGACTCGCCGTACCGGAAGCCCAGCGAGCCGTTCGGCACGACGGGACGGCCGGTGAACGAGTCCAGCAGCACGGTCTTGAAGGCCGCGTTCTCCGACTGCGCCTCGGCGCCGGGCAGGTCGGCCGCGGTGAGGAACTTGCCCGGGACGACGGTGCCGTCGCGCTCCTCGAGCGTGACGAGGAACGGCAGGTCGGTGTAGCGCTTGGCGTAGCCGGTGAAGTAGTCCACCTGCCGGTCGACGAAGAACTCCTTGAGGATGACGTGGCCCATCGCCATCGCCAGCGCGCCGTCGGTGCCCGGGTGGGCGGCGAGCCACTCGTCGGCGAACTTCACGTTGTCGGCGTAGTCGGGGGAGACCACGACGACCTTCTGCCCGCGGTAGCGGGCCTCCACCATCCAGTGCGCGTCCGGCGTCCGGGTCAGCGGGACGTTGGACCCCCACATCACCAGGTACCCGGCGTCCCACCAGTCGCCGGACTCCGGGACGTCGGTCTGGTCGCCGAAGACCTGGGGGGACGCCACCGGCAGGTCGGCGTACCAGTCGTAGAAGGACAGCATCGTGCCGCCGATGAGCGACACGAACCGGGCCCCGGAGGCGTGGCTGACCATCGACATCGCCGGGATCGGCGAGAAGCCGGCGACGCGGTCCGGGCCGTAGGCCTTGATCGTGTGGACGTGGGCGGCGGCCACCATCTCGGTCGCCTCGTCCCAGGTGGCGCGCACCAGGCCGCCCTTGCCGCGGGCCGCCTTGTAGCGGCGGGAGCGCTCCGGGTCGGAGACCACGTCGCCCCACGCGAGCACCGGGTCACCCAGGCGGGCCTTGGCCTCGCGGTACATCTCGAGCAGGACGCCGCGGATGTACGGGTAGCGGACGCGGGTGGGGGAGTAGGTGTACCAGCTGAACGCCGCGCCGCGCGGGCAGCCGCGCGGCTCGTACTCGGGCCGGTCCGGCCCCACCGACGGGTAGTCCGTCTGCTGGGCCTC
>JBMOMI010000063.1:0-13842 GCA_049325235.1 Actinomycetota bacterium
CGGCGGCCGCGGCCCGGTTGGCGGCGCCCTTCCGCCGGAATGTCCCCGGGTCCACGGCGGCGGCCCGCGCGAGGAACCGGCGGAAGGCCGTCCGGTGCTCGACGTCGAAGCACTCGTTCGCGCAGCAGTCACAGAGGGCCAGGACCTCCCGCACCCGATCATGGATGTCGGCGGGGATGCCGGCCCACGGGAACGGCTCGTCCGGCAACGGCGCGGTGTCCACGTCCAGCAGCGCACTGCGGCCGCCGACGGCCTCCTCCAGGCTCTCCAGCACGATCGCAGCGATGTCCGCGTCGTCCTCGTCGCCCTCGTCGTCGGCGTCGCCGTACCAGCTGCTCTCGAGGAGCAGCCGGGCCAGGGCCGCGGCGCCTTGGGGACGCGGGGAGCGGATCAGGCGCTGGTACTCGGGCGCCCACCGGTCGACCGCCGCGAGGACCCCCTTGGCGAGGGCGGGGCGCAGGCCCACCCGGTCGTGGCAGAACGCGATGAACCGGCGAGGAGGGCTGGTGCCTTGGCGAGGTACCGCGGGTCGGCGACAACCTTGCGCGGGATCCAGTCGGTCAGCAGGATCTCGACCCGCACCTCGCTCCACCGCAGCGGGTCCCGCGAGCCCCAGCCGGCGGCGTACCAGGTGATGTCCTCGAGCAGCCCGTGCTCGTCGTCGCCGTCGACATCCTCGGCGTACGGCGACCCGAAGAACTCCTCGCGTAGCGAAGCCAGCTCCTCCTCGCTCCACACCCGGGTCGGGCGTACCTGTCCCCCCGTCGGGAGCTTCCGCAGCACCCACTCCACGAGCGGCCGGGCCGCGGGCCAGGAGTCGGTCTGCGGCTGGGGCACGGTGCGAGCCCCCCAGTCGATCGCCCGCTCGACCTCCGCCCGGGCCACCGCCGGGTCGAGGTCGGCCAGGGTGGTCTCGGGGTCGTCGATCTTCTCCTGGACGACCGCCTGCACCGCGTCGAGGGAGTCGGGGATGACGAACGCGTCCTTCACGATCCCGCCCATGTTGTGGTCGACGTAGACCAGGACGGTCAGGGTCTCCCCCGTGGGCAGCAGGAGCTCGAGGAGGTAGTCGTCGCCGTCGCCGAGCACGTGCGTCATCTCCATCACGCGCCCGACCCGAGCGGCCTCCAGGTTGGTCAGCCACGCCGGCATCGGCTGGCGGCGGCCCTGGAGCACCTTGCCCAACCGTACGGCGAGGAGTTCGTCGGCCGTGAAGGACTGCAGCACCGTGAGGGCCGCGGTCGTCTCGGCGTAGTCGACGCCGACGAACGAGTCGACGAGCTCATCCAGGGTTGGGAGCGTTGGCGCCGGGGGCTCGAACGGGTTGCGCATCCGCGCGTCGAGGGCGTTGACCAACGAGCTCACCGTCGCCAGCAGGTCGAGCGGCTCGTCCGAGCGCAGAGCCTGGCGCAGGGACTGGAACAGCTCCTGCGACTGCGGGGACGCCTCATGCGCCTCGTCGGTGGCCGGGTCGCGGGTGGACAGGCCCCGGCGGGCGGGCACCGGCCGGAGGTGCCGGGTCGGGGGTCGATGAGGCGACCGGCGGCCCTTGCCTGGCTTCTTCTTGCCCACCGGACGACCCTACGACGCCGCGGCCCCAGCGGGAGGGAGCCCGCTCCGAGCTCGGGCCCTCGACTGGGGCCTGCTGTCCAATCCTCCGGGAGCCGGCAGACCTTCCGACACCACCGACGAGCGCAGCCAACGCGCCGGCCGCCGGCTCGTCACCGAGATCTTGAGGGCTCAGCGAACGTGATCGAGGTGCAGGCACGGGATTAGGACTCGCCGCGCACCTTGTCGGCGAACCGCTGCCGCGCCGCCTGGCGGGACACTCCCAGGGCAACCGCGATCTGGTTCCACGACCGGCCGCGCGCGCGCGCCACCTGGACGGCCTCCCGCAGCCGCGCCTCGTCGGCACGTACGGCCTCAGCGGTGACCGCGACAGAACGAAGATCCTCCGTATGCAGCGCCTCGACGGTAGCCGGGTCGAGGGCGTCGGCCAGCTCCGCGAACCGCTTCGCGGCCTGCTCGATCTCTGCCTCAGTGTGTCGCATCCCTATTACCTCATCCCAGGAACCGGTAGAACTTTTGGCGTAGCGGCATCGCGTGGACGACGACGGGATCAACACCGTCGAGACCGAGGACTCCGATCTCCAGCAGCGACCCGTCCGTGCCCGGCCCGATCAACATCGTCAGGTCGTCGTCCATGACGACCAGGCGCATGGCGTTGCGCACGGCGTGCCAGACGTCGGAGTCTTCGACGCCGTGTCGGAGCGCTGGTGCACCTATCCGCACTTCGACAAGATACGTTGTCTGCTCGCTGGAGGCAAGGAGGCCTGCCCTCATGAACAGCACAGAGCGCGCAGTCGCGAAGGGCTCGAGGCTTACCTCGACGTACCCCAGGGCTGTCGACGGTTCCTGGCGGCGGCGGGCCGCAGCGGACGCAGCGATGTTTCCGAGCGACTTGCCGGCGAAGCCGAGACCGCCGCCTACCTGACCCCTGCCGTGGCTCCACCGGGTCCACCGGCGGCCCCGCCAACCGCCGCTGAGAACGCAGGGGGCTCCCGCACCGCACGGCGCACCGGGGTCCGCCGTACCCGCTTTAGCCGGGGTCAGCAGGGCACGACATGGACCGCTCGGCCGGCTGCCGACACGAGCGCCCGGATGTCCTCGGGGTCGCTGGTGACAATGAGGTCTCCGTGGTTGGCGATGGCGACCACGGTCGCATCCACGGCGTCCCCCCTACCGGCCCGCCCGACCAACACGCCCGCGTCCTGGCCGAGGCGGCGGTCGACGGCCCGTACGTCGACCGAGCGGAGTAGCCGGGCCAGCTCTGCCTGACGCCCGGATGGGTCGCGCCACACCTGGGCAATGACCGCGCCGTTGCTGCGCAGATCGATCCCAGCCCGCTCGCTGACCCGCAGCCGGGCCGCCATGGCCCGATCGCCACGGTCCACGGCCAGCAGGGCGCCCGCATCGAGCACGAGCGCGCTCATGCCGCCGGTTCGGCCCCGGGGACGGCGGGCAGGCCGAGCTCGGCGGTGGCTCGGGCCAACTCGGCTGCCGTCAGCACCCCGTGCTCGGCTTCCCAGCGGTCCAGGTATTCGGCCAGGGCTTCGGCGCGCAGCCGCGCGGCGGCCGCCTCAGCCAGCCATCCCGACAGGCTCCGCCCGCTACGTCTGGCTGCGGCCCGGACGGCGTCCCCGAGCTCCGGGTCGAAGGAGATGCTCAGCTTGTCCACCTTCACGCGGCGAGAATACCGCGGTACGACGTACCCGGGTACGAACGGTCTACGTAGCAACCGCTTCATTTCCCCCGTGTCGGCCCGCCTTCGGCGCCGGCGTGGGACGGCGAGCCCTCCAGGGCGGCGGCCACGGCTTCGAACTCGGCCAGGGCGGCCGTCAGGTCCTCGACGATCTCCCGCGCAATGACCTCCGGGGCGGGAAGGTTGTCCAGGTCCTCGAGCGAGTCGTCGCGCAGCCAGGTGATGTCCAGGTTGACCTTGTCCCGGGCGATCAGCTCGTCGTACGTGAACGCCCTGAACCGCTCCGACGCGACCCGCTCCGACCGAGCCTTCCCGGGCAGGTAGCTCTCGACGAAGTCCTGGAGGTGCTCCCGCCGCAGCGGGTTCTGCTTGAGGGTGAAGTGCTGGTTCGTCCGCAGGTCGTAGACCCACAGCCGCTCGGTCCAGGGCTGCTCGCGCGCTGGTCTGCGGTCGAAGAACAGCACGTTCGCCTTGACACCCTGGGCGTAGAAGATGCCGGTGGGCAGCCGAAGCAGGGTGTGCACGTCGAAGTCTCGCAGCAGCCGCCGGCGCAGCGTCTCCCCAACACCACCTTCGAAGAGGACGTTGTCGGGGACAACCACCGCTGCCCGGCCGTTGATGTCGAGGATCGTCGCTATGTGCTGCACGAAGTTGAGCTGCTTGTTCGCGGTCGTGACGACGAAGTCGGGACGCTCGATCTCCCGGTCCTCCCGAGCTTCCCGACCGTCGGCGCCAACCATGGTGATCGACGACTTGCGGCCGAACGGCGGGTTGGACAGCACCACGGACCATCGGGTTCCCGGGTCGGCGATGAGCGAGTCCTTGACCTCGATGAGGCTGGGTCCATCCGGGCGGCCGATGCCGTGCAGGAGCAGGTTCATCGCCGCGAGCCGGGCGGTCCCGTCGACCAGCTCGACGCCGTGCACGAACCCGTCCCGCAGGTGGTTGCGCTCGTCTGGCGTCAGGGTCTCCGCGTCCCGAGCGGCGTGCTCGTGCGCCACCAGCAGGAACCCGCCAGTGCCCGCGGCTGGGTCTACGACCGTGTCCTTCGGCGCGGGGTCCACGCAGTCGACAATCGCGTGAATCAAGGCGCGGGGGGTGAAGTACTGGCCGGCGCCGGACTTGATGTCCTCGGCACCCTTGCTGAGCAGCTCCTCGTAGGCGTCGCCCTTGATGTCGACGCCGGCCGCCGACCAGTTCTCCTTGTCGATGAGGTCGACGACCAGTCGCTTGAGCTTGGCCGGGTCCTGGATGCGGTTCTGCGCCTTACGGAAGATGACGCCGAGCGTGCCGGGCTGGCGGCCGAGCCGCTCGAGGATGTGCCGGTACGTCGTCTCCAGCTCGTCGCCGTCCGCGTCGAGCAGCCGCTGCCAGGAGCACTCCGGTGGGACGATCCGCTCGGGCTTGAGCGGCCGGTTCTCCCGCTCGTGTGCCATCTTTAGGAACAGCAGGTAGGTGAGCTGCTCGGTGTATTCGATGGTCGACACGCCATCGTCGCGCAACACGTTGCAGTACGACCAGAGCTTGTCGACCAGTCGGCGGGCCTCGCTCACGTGTCCATCGTCCTCTCCATGCCTCACCAGCCGCGCTGGTCAAGCAGCTTCATCAGGTTGCGCTTCGGCTTGTGCGCCGCCCGCACCTTGGCGGCGTACGGCGGGAACGCGTCGGGCCCGTCGGCGACTGCCATCAGCTGCCGGACACGGGCCATCAGCTCGACTGCCTCCTCATAGCCAGGATTCGTCTTCGTACCGATGGCGCGCTCGACCGCTCGCTGCCAGATCGGGATGGCGTCGTGGGGATGGTCGGCCTCGCGCAGCCGGGCCAGCTCGGCCCACCATCGGTCCGAGCAGCCGGCGGCCCGAGCCTCGGCCCAGGCCTGTTCGACGTCGCCCTCGAACAGGAACACCTCGACGAGATCGGAGGCGTCTGGGCGCGGGCCGTAGTACGCGGCCCCGAGCGGGTGCCGGGACGGCGGCTTGGCAGCCTCGGCGATCCTCGCCTCGACGGACTGCCGGAGAGCGGTCAGGGCGCGGTTGCGCCAGTCCGCCCAGGAGCCCGCCGTGGTCGCGTTGTCGCACAGCCGCCGGTAGCCGGCCGGCGACGGAGCCGGCTCGTAGGCCCGCCAGCACAGGTCCACGGCGGCGGCCCCACGGCCGGCCCGGTGGTACTCCTCCCCCAACGCGTCCACCAGCCGCAGGTCCTGGGTGCCGAACGCGCCGAGGCCCGTCTCCAGCCAGGCCAGCGCGTCGCCGTACCGCCCTGCCTTCCGGTAGACGTCGGCGATGCGGATGAACTGGTACGCCGAGGACTGGTCCCGAGCGAGCACCGCCACGACGGCATCCACGTCGCCGGTGACCTCCGCCAGGGTCTCCATGATGTGCGTGATCCGGAACCGGTCGTAGTCAAACGTCCGCTTGTCACCCGGCGCGAGCGGCGGAAGAAGTTCCCACTCGGCCTGCGCCAGCCGGCGGTACTCCGCCAGCCCGGCCTCGCCGAGGACCTCGGCGTAGGTGGCGACCGCGCCGCAAAACGTATCAAGGTCACCCGCGTGACGCTCACGGTCGAACAGCCTCCGGGCCAGATGGACCGGGTCAGGACGGGCGACCGCACAGGCCTCGAGGTGCAGGGACTGGAGGTCCCCGGCGATGCCGCCGAGGTAGCCGTCGGAGTCGTCGACGTAGCCGATCGCGTCCTCCGCCCGGTCCAACGCATGCTCGGTCAGGTCGACGACCGCGTCAGCGTGCCCGTCGTCCAGCAAGCCCCGCAACGCGTCGACGACGGCGTGCACGTTGCTCGCGTAGGCGTACATCTCCCGGTAGTCGACGAAATCGCCGGTGACGAAGCCCTGGTCGATCGCCTGCCGGAAGGTGGCTATCGCCACTGGGTCGGCGACCGCGCGAGCAGCATCCATGCGCAGCCGCGCCTCGAACAGCTCGTCGCTCGCGGCCTGCTCGAGCAACAGCTCGACCAACTGCGCCTGGTCGAAGCTAGACAGGTACTCGCGCAGGTCGACGGAGGGTTCCTCATCCGCCGGTACCGTTGCCCGGCCGGTCGCGACGAGAGCGACCGCCACCAGGTGCTTGCAGAACGCGCCGCCGTCGCCCATCGGGCAGCTGCACTCGTACGCCGGCTCCTCATCCTCGACCCACAGTCGGACCCGGTACGACGACGAGCCACGCACCGTCGCCTCGACGCTCGATTCCTCGGCGCGCAGCTTTCGCACCCGGCCGTTCTCGGCGTAGAGCAGTCCCCGCTCGTACGAGCGGCGACCGGCGAGCGACGCCACCGCCTGCCGACTGAACGTCCGCCGAAGCTCGCGACCCGGCTGCTCGTCAGACACCAGCGAGCTCCTGCACGATTTCCTCGTCCGTCCGGGCGCCGGTCAGTCGCCCACTGAACGCTGTGTACAGCAGAGAGCGCCGTAGCGATTCCGCCCGCGTCGATGCCGCTCGTGCATTACTCCGCAGCTTCCTGCCGCCCTCGAGCAGCGCGTTCAACCGACCTAGGATTGCAGGCTGATCCATACGTGGCGGAACCGGCACAGGCATCAATCGGATCCTGGACAGACTGATCGAAGCGAGGTTCACGCTCTGACGACCGTTTCGCTCGCACCACCGGCCGCCGATGGTGTTCGCCGCCCATGACAACAGATACGGGTCGATGGCACTGTCCCGCACACGAGCACGAAAGACGTGGTTCTGATGGATGCAGCCGTCAATCTGTCCTTCCCAGACCCAACCTCGGCCAAGTTTGTCCCGGTCGCCTCCCTCGTTGAGCAAGACATCGCCAGCCATAAGCCGCAGACCCTCCGCTGTCGGCCGCGGGACGCGGATCGTCGTGACGTTTGCGAGGTCGAGGAAGCCTCGCTGGACATTGGCCACCCGGAGATACGGGATCTCGACCAGGGACGGATCGGTCTGCCTCTTCGCATCCTTGGTCACACCGCCGACGACGTCAGCAACGTCACGGAGCCGCTGCCATCGCCACCCAAAGGGCAACTGAGGTAGAGCACCGTCGTCGACGCCCTCCTCAGACAACCCCGGCGACTCATTGCGCTCACCGGTCACACGTCGACCGGTCAGCTCGCCTTCCGCCGCGGTCTGCCAAAGCGCCTCCCACCGGGCTACTGCGCTGCTCAGGAGAGTCGAAGCCGCATCGAGGCGGGAAAGGTGGTCTTCGAGGATCTCGACAATGCGCCGCTGCTCTTCAATCTGTGGTAGAGGCATCTCGAGATCGAGGAACGCTCTTGTGTCGATAGACGCAACGGTAGTCCCACGCTTCCTACAAGTCTGGAGGATGTGCCTTTCCTGGCTTCTTAACCACCACGCGACCCATCGAACGTCCACGTCGGCCCGAGGATGAAGAGCCTTCATGTCCTGGTTAAGGCTCGTATCGAACGGCACCACGGCTATCGGGAATGTCCGTTCAAGGATTCCCGAACGGACAACAACCGCGATCGATGGCCCCGGAACTAGGCGGGTCGATGACTCTTCAACCGCCCGTCGTGTGATCATGTCCCTCGTTACAGCAACAACAGGAGTACCCATGTCCTTCGGTGACAACCACGGGACTTTGCCGTTGGTCCAGTAGTCACTGCGGACCTTTGATGGAGTACCTCCGCCAAACCAAGCACCCGCATCGCGTAAGCGAACGACTGGCCACACTGCCGCCCTCACGCTGTCAGCTCCTGGTTGAGCTGCTCCAGGTACCGGGCTGCCTCGGCGCCGAGGTCGCGCACGGCACCGTCGACGCCGCCGCGTTCGGTGAACGGCGCGTTGTCCAGGTCATCAGCGGTCACTCCCGCCGAGGCGGCGATGACCTCGGCAATGTTGTCGAGCCACCAGCGCTGTCCGTCGGTGAACCGCACACCCGCCTGCTCCTGTTGGGCCAGCCATCCCGCATACCGTTCGCGCACCTTTTCGACGTACGGCACCAACTCGTCGTCCTGACCGAGCGTGAACCGCACGAGTGACACCAGATCCGTGACCGTGTGCCGGTCGGCGTGGCGGACGCGGTCGATCTCGATCGCCTGGTAGGCGTTCCAGATCAGGTCCGGTGTCCAGTGGTACGGGGGCCGCCTGATGCGTTCGGCGAGCTCCCGCAGCTCGGCGAACGAGACCCGTCCTGCCTGCGGCTGTTGATACAGGACGTGGAGCGCAGTGATCTCGTCGCGGTGCTCGTCGAGGTACGTCCGCCACGATTCGACGACCGATCGGGCGCGGTCCCTATCCACGACGCCATGCGCGTCCAGGAGCACGTCGACGCTGACCTCGTCGATGACCTGGTCGTGCGTGGCGCGCAGGTCGAGGATGCGCTGCCGCAGCGTCGGATTCGCTGCAACCGGCCGGACTGCCTCGTCGACCAGCCGCTGCCGGACGGCCGCAGGGTCCTCGCCCGGCGCCGCCTCGGTCGCCCGTGCTTGCTCGTCCGGATCGACCGCCGCGACGAGCCGACGTACAACGTGCTTGAGCGGCTCCCCCGCCACCTCGTCCAGCTCCTCGCGCTCGGCCGGGGTCAGCTGCAGCTCCAGCTTGGCCAGCCGGGAGGCGAGGGTCGCCGCTTCGTCCTCGGTCAGGGTGAGCGCCGCGGCCTTGTCGAGCAGCTTCTTCAGCGAGACCGACTTCAGGCGCTCCAGCGGTGCAGCATCGACGTAGTCGTGCTCGGTCACGCCGACCGCGTCGACGAGGACGAACCGGGTCTTGGTCTCCGCGTCGGGGGTGACGGCCTGGAAGTCGGTCGGGGAGATCGTGCGGGCACCGCGGCCCTTCATCTGCTCGAAGTACGAGGCCGACTGCACGTCCCGGAGGAAGAACACGCACTCCAGCGGCTTCACGTCCGTGCCCGTCGCGATCATGTCGACGGTCACCGCGATCCGCAGCGTCGGCGAGGTTCGGAACTCCTGCAGGAGCTGCTTTGGGTCACGCGTGGAGTTGTAGGTGATCTTGGCGGCGAAGTCGTTGCCCTTGCCGAACACCTCGCGGGTGAGCCGGACGACCTCCTCGGCGTGGTGGTCGTCCTTGCAGAAGATCAGGGTCTTCGGCACCGTCGAGCGGCCGGGGAAGATCTCGGTGAACAACCGGTCGCGGAAGGCCTCCAGAATGAGCCGGATCTGCTCGATGGAGGTGACCGCCCGGTCGAGCTGGGTGGCGCTGTAGGTGAGGTCGTCGTCGAGCGTCTCGTACCGCTCCCGCCGGGTGCGCCGGTCCCGGACCGGGACGACGGTGCCGGCATCGACGGTCGAGCCCCGCTCAGTGATCTGGGTCCTGATACGGTAGACGTCGAAGTCGACGTTGACGTTGTCGGCCACCGACTGCGGATAGGTGTACTCGGACACGAGGTTCTGCCGGAAGAAGCCGAACGTCTGCTTCACCGGCGTGGCCGTGAGCCCGACGATGTGCGCGTCGAAGTAGTCCAGTACGCCGCGCCACACGCCGTAGATCGACCGGTGCGCCTCGTCGACGATCACCAACTCGAACGCCTCCGGGGGCATCTGCGCGTTGTAGGCGACCTCGACCGGCTCGTCTGGGGTGTAGGAGTCGAGGTTCGGGTCGTCGACGTCCGCGACCGGCTCGCCGCGCAGGGCGGCGTACACCCGCTGGATGGTCGAGATGACGACATGCGAGGAGTCGACCATGCCGGTGCCGCTGAGTTTGTCGACGTTGTACAGCTCGGTGAAGCGTCGACCGTCGTCAGGCGTCGCGTAGTTCTGGAACTCGCGCAGCGTCTGGTCGCCGAGGTTGTTGCGATCGACGAGGAACAGCACCCGGCGGAAGCCGGCGTACCTGAGCAGCCGGTAGCACTCGGTGACGGCTGTGTAGGTCTTGCCCGCGCCCGTAGCCATCTGGATCAGCGACCGGTCGAACCGTTGCTCGGCGAGGCTGCGCTCCAGACCCTGGATGGCGTCGACCTGCGCCGGGCGCAAGCCGTCGGTCACGAGCGCCGGCATCTGTCGGACCTTGGCCCGCCAGGTAGGGCGGTCCGGGTCCGCTTCGGCGTCACGGAGGATCCGGGCCAGCGTCTCGGGCCGGGGGACGAGGAAGATCCGCCGGGCCCGTGGCACGGGGTCGAAGCCGTTCGTGACATGCGTCTCGGTGCCGGATGCCTCGAAGATGAACGGCAGCCGACCCTCCTTCGTGAGCGCCTTCAGGCGGACCTCGGGCGGCAGCCCGTCGGCGTACATGGCGGACTGCCACTCCACGCCGGACAACGTGCTGCCCGTGGGCTTGGCCTCGATCGCGCCAACAGCGCGCTGGTCGACGTACAGCAGGTAGTCCGCCCGACCGTGGCCCGCCGCCATGATCACCTCTCGGACGGCGACCCCCTGCCCGGCGAACAGGTTGAGCTCGGCACGGTTCTGGACGGACCACCCGGCCTCCGCCAGCTGACGGTCGATGAGCACCCGGGCACGCTGCTCGGCTGTCAGCTGACCCGTGTCCACGGCGGCCAATCTACCGATGGGAACCCTCCGTGACAGGCCGTCAGAGGATCGGGTCGTACCGCTCCGCATCGGTGAGCCGGTGCCGACTGGTAGCACGGCCACAGCTCGGCCACCCGCCCGGACACCGGATCGAGTGCACCCAACCGACCCGCTCGGCGATCGCCGTGGCCGGCATCGTCCACGGCGGCGGCGACCAGGAGGTCAACGCCCCCTTCTCCCGGTCATGCTGGGCCGGATGCACGGGTAGCCCCACACCCGCGCCCACCTCGCACGACGCGCCGCCGAGGGGTATCGAAGGAGCGGCTTGCCATCCATGGGCGGCATCTCCGGCCGCCCTTCGTCGGCCGAAGTCCTTGCTGAGCGAGCAGGCCGGTCAGAGCCTGGCGGGCCGCGTCGTAGGCCAGCACGAATGCGGAGTCGGGGTCTCGCTCCACCGCGGACCAGGCTGTCTCCAACCTGGCGACTGCCCTCTTCAGGAGCCGCGCTCCGTTGGCTGAGTCACGGCGAGACGCGTGTAACCGTGCTCAGCGGCGACGGCCTTGAGGATCGGTGCAGCGGCCTTGAGTAGAACCTCCGGGTGCACATTGTCGAGTTCACGCGCGAACTTCAGCTGCTGGCTGACGGCCGGCTGGGTGATGCCGAGTGCGTCGGCGATCTGTCGCTGGGAAATCCCGGTGGCGACCATGGCCCGTAGGGCGAGCACGCGGCGCAATCGCGCGATGTCTCCTTCGCGCCGGGCATCGCGGTACTCGTCCAGCAAGCTCATAAGCGGATCTTATCAGCAGGCGAGGCCGGTTCGGCGGCGAGGTCCGCTTCTCCTGCTCGGCTGCCAGCATGCGGGCGTTCCCTGATTCCAGAACTCCTGACATAGGGGAAAAGATCATGCATGGCTCGGGTATCCCTTGACGCTGCAAACGAGCTTGAGCTCGGTGCCGGGGGTGCCGGGGTAGTCGGTTTCGGTGGCGGTGAGCTCGGCGCACAGGGCGGCCAGGGCGCGGCTGCGTCGCGGGGCGCTGGCCGCGTCCAGCCGCATGTGCAGCTGGTCGCCGACGATCTCGAGGTCACCGGAGAGGGTGAACGCCTCGCGCAGCAGCGCGCGGGCCTCGTCGTCTGCGCGGGCGCAGTTGCCGCCGCTGAGGGCCACCACCGACCAAGGGGGTCTCAGTCGTCTGCTCCCCGCAGCGGTCCCATCACCTCGACAACACACCGCAGTCCCGCGACGCGGCCCAGCCTGCGGTCGGTGGTGAGCAGGGGCGCCTGGAGCGCTTCGGCGAGCGCCACGTACATGGCGTCCCAGCCGCGGACCCGCGAGCGCAGTTCCCAGGCCCGGGCGAGTAGGCCGCCGTGCCCGAACCGCTGCCCCGGCCAGTCGCGCAGATCCTCCACCGCCTGGTCGGCCGCGGTCGCGTCCAGCCTGCCCCGCAACCGGTCCCGCCGGATCACCCCAAAGAGCTCGACATCGATGACGTGCGGAGCCGCGTGGTCGGAGTCGCCGCGCATTCTCGCCCGAATCGGCTCGCAGACGCCGTGCCGACGAGAACTTCGTACAGGGAGGAGGCGTCAAGTACCAGCATCCGACCAGGGCCCACGCAACTCGTCCAGTGCCTGAAGGATCTCGGCCCGGGTGATGTCGGTCGTTCGGCGTCGGGTCCGGGCCAGCCATTCGGCGACGCTCGGCCGGGCCGCCAGCCGGGCGGCCTCCCGTCGCAGCAGCTCGGGCACGCTCACGCCGATCTCGGCGGCATGGCGGGCGAGGGCGGCGTACAGCTCGTCGTCCAGGTCGCGGATCTGCACGGTCTTAGGCACGTATGCATCTTAGCATGCGATATCGCATCAACCTGGACTTCGCACTTTGAGGCGGCGGAAGATCCCTAGTGTCGTCACTCAGCTCCTCTTGGCCGGGTCCGGCACGTGGCTTGCGCGTCGTGGGCTGGCCTGCCTCGACGACCCGATGGGTGAGCTGGTGTAGCTCGTCGACGAGCTGCCGCAGCTGGCGGTCGCCGTCAAGGTAGGCGCCGCAGGCGGCGAACTGTGCGTCGGTGAGGACCCGGGCGACGGTGCGTCCAGCCACCTTGCGGGTCCAGACGATGTAGGGCCGGGACGGTCGTCGGGACCGCCGTGGCAGCGGCAGGCGGGAAGCGGTATGCCAGCCGATGGTCCATCGAAGTGGCGATCGCGGACGCGAAGCAGAACGGCGGGGCCTCGCGCCAGCGGCCGGTCCGGCCAGGTCAGCCAGCGTTCCGACGACGGCGGGCGAGTCGGGCGCCGGTGGGCAACGAGTTCGCGTACCAAGGAGCACCGGCACGCACCCGTGGTAGCCGAAGATCGACCGGTCGTCGAGCCGATGCACCGCTCCGACAACGCGATGGCCGTGGTGCGGGTCACCATCGAGCTGGCGTATGCGCTGGACCTGCGGGTGGTCGCCGAAGGGGTGCCGACCGCCGATCCGTGCGACGCGCTGCGGGTGCTCGGGTGCGACGTCGCCCAGGGCTTCCTGTACGACCCGCCGCTGCACGCCGACGAGATCGCCTTCGCGCTGTCGGCCGACCCGAACGCCCGTACGGATGCGCCGGTGGTGCCCATCCGCGCCGGGACGGACGGCCGATGGGCGGCCGGCCGATGGGCGGCCGGCCGGTCCGGCCAGGTCAGCCGCGCAGCGCGTCGACCGCTTCGACCGGGTCGGCGCTGGCCGGGCCGGCCGGGTCCCAGTCGCCCGCCCCGCGCTGGTACGGGTGCCAGCGCCGGTCGGTACCCAGCCGCAGCTGGTGCGCACCGGACGTCACCCGGTTGTGCCAGCAGCGGGCTTCCGGACCGAGCGCGGCCCGGCCCTCGGCCAGGTCGTCGGGGTCCGGCCGCCAGCTCCCGGTCAAGGTGGCGAGCCCAGCGGCGCCGCCATAGCGCCAGGCCAGGGCCCGGCGCAGCAACTGCGGCCCCGGCAGGCCGGCGGCCCGGGCAAGGCCGGCGAACCCCGGAGTGCCGAGCAGCCGTTCGGCCCGGCGGGCCAGGTCGAGGTCGCGGTCGAGCCCGAGCCCGCCGTCGCCCTCGCCCAGCGCCAGCGCGTGGGCGCGGCCGGCCGCGTCGGCGGCCAGCGCGGCCAGCGTCGCCGAGTCGACACCCGCCCCCGGCGGCGGGTCGGCGACCA
>JBMOMI010000064.1:0-13629 GCA_049325235.1 Actinomycetota bacterium
CGGACCGGCGCCCGCCGTGCCGGCCCAGGGCGCTGCGGCGACGGCGGAGAAGCCCCCGCTGGAGGCGCCACCGACCACGCCTCTGCCGCAACGGGTCGAGCAGCTCGCTCTCGCCGGGGACGTCACCTACACGCTGCCGCCGAACGACGTGCTCGCCCCCGGCACCCCGCACAAGGCCCGCAGCGCGGCCAACGACCGCGTGGTCGAGGCGCTCACCGAGGTCCTGGACAGCTTCGGCATCGACGCGCAGGTGACCGGGTTCTCCCGTGGCCCGACCGTGACCCGCTACGAGGTCGAGCTCGGCACCGGCGTGAAGGTCGAGCGCGTCACCGCCCTCAGCAAGAACATCGCCTACGCGGTGGCCAGCGCCGACGTGCGCATCCTGTCGCCGATCCCGGGCAAGTCCGCGATCGGCATCGAGATCCCCAACGCCGACCGCGAGACCGTCAGCCTGGGTGACGTGCTGCGCAGCCAGGCGGCGCGGCGCAACGAGCACCCGATGGTGATGGGCGTCGGCAAGGACGTCGAGGGCGGCTACGTCGTCGCCAACCTGGCGAAGATGCCGCACCTGCTGGTCGCCGGCGCGACCGGCGCGGGCAAGTCGAGCTTCGTGAACTCGATGATCGTCTCGATCCTGATGCGCGCCACGCCCGACGAGGTGCGGATGGTGCTCGTGGACCCCAAGCGTGTGGAACTCACTGCGTACGAGGGCATTCCGCACCTGATCACGCCGATCATCACGAATCCGAAGAAGGCCGCCGAGGCGCTGCAGTGGGTCGTGCGCGAGATGGACATGCGCTACGACGACCTGGCCGCGTTCGGCTACAAGCACGTCGACGACTTCAACAAGGCCGTGCGTGCGGGCAAGGTGCAGCCGCTGCCCGGCAGCGAGCGCCGCATCGAGCCGTACCCCTACCTGCTGGTCATCGTCGACGAGCTC
The DNA here is from genome assembly GCA_049325235.1 of Actinomycetota bacterium. Taxonomy (GTDB): domain Bacteria; phylum Actinomycetota; class Actinomycetes; order Actinomycetales; family SCSIO-59966; genus SCSIO-59966. The sequence goes on from JBMOMI010000064.1 coordinate 941, forward strand.
GCCGACCTCATGATGGTGGCCCCGCGGGACGTCGAGGACTCGATCGTCCGCATCACGCAGCTGGCCCGTGCGGCCGGCATCCACCTCGTCCTGGCCACCCAGCGTCCGAGCGTCGACGTCGTGACCGGTCTCATCAAGGCGAACGTGCCCTCGCGCATGGCCTTCGCGACGTCCAGCCTGGCCGACTCCCGGGTCGTGCTCGACCAGCCGGGAGCGGAGAAGCTCATCGGCCAGGGCGACGCGCTGTTCCTGCCGATGGGAGCCAGCAAGCCGATGCGCGTGCAGGGCGCGTGGGTGACCGAGTCCGAGGTGCACAAGGTCGTCGAGCACGTCAAGGAGCAGCTGCAGCCCACCTACCGCGAGGACGTCGTCGCCCCGGCGGCGAAGAAGCAGGTGGACGAGGAGATCGGCGACGACCTGGAGCTCCTGCTGCAGGCCGCCGAGCTCGTCGTCACGACGCAGTTCGGGTCCACGTCGATGCTGCAGCGCAAGCTGCGGGTGGGGTTCGCCAAGGCCGGCCGCCTGATGGACCTGCTGGAGTCCCGCGGGGTCGTCGGGCCGTCGGAGGGCTCCAAGGCCCGCGACGTCCTGGTGAAGCCGGACGACCTGCCGGCGACGCTGGCCTACCTCAAGGGGGAGGAGCCGCCCGGGTCCGGCGACGAGGCGTACGACCAGGCGGTGGACGTCGTGGAGGAGCCCGGTGACGCGGACGCGTCGGAGGACGCCTGGGAGCTCACCGACCGCGCGTGACCGGGGCCGCCGTCACCAGCGGATGCCGCTGCCGGACACCGGCTCGCCGACGTGCACGCACTGCTCGCGCAGCGCGGCCTCGAAGGCGTGGGCGTGGTGGTTGCAGAACACGAGGTCCAGCCCGGACCGCAGGACCACGCGCACCTGCCCGGGCGCCGGGCAGCGGTCGCACCGCTCCGACAGCGCTCGTAGGCGGGGGTAGCCGTAGACGTCCGTGCCTGTCGGTGCGCTCATCGCCCCCACCTGCTCCCCTGCGTCGCACTGCCATCCAGGGCCAGGGTGCTCCGGGTGGGCGACCCGCCGGAACGGACGTACGTCCCGGACCGTCAGGCCCTCAGCACGCGGGTCGAGAACGGCTCGACGACGCGAGCCAGCACCGGGCCGGCGACCGCGAGCACCAGCACGTAGCCGGTGGCGACTGGGCCGACGTCACCGAGGCCCGCGGCGATCGCGAGGCCGGCGATGACGACGGAGAACTCCCCGCGGGCCACCAAGGCGGAGCCGGCCCGCAGCCGGCCCGCCACGCCCACGCCGTCCCGCTGGGCGGCGTACCAGCCGGTGGCCAGCTTGGTCACGAGCGTGACCGCCGCCAGGGCCAGCACCGCCGGCAGCACCGGCAGCACCGCCTGGGGGTCGGTGGTCAGGCCGAAGGCCACGAAGAAGGTGGCCGCGAACAGGTCGCGCAGCGGGGAGAGAAGCGTGCGGGCCCGGTCCGCCAACGACGCGGGGACCGCGATCCCGACGAGGAAGGCGCCGACGGCGGCAGAGGCCCCGACCGCCTGCGCGACCCCGGCCACGAGCAGGGTGAGGCCGAACAGGCGCAGCAGCACCTGCTCGTCGTCGGAGTGGGTGAGGAACCGGCCGAGCCGGTGACCGTGGCGGTGCGCCGCGGTGAGCACGATGAGCACCGCCCCGACCGCCAGGGCGGCGCCGCCGACGGCCTGCGCGGGCCCTCCGCCGGCCAGTGCCACCGCGAGCAGCGGGAGGAACAGCGCCATCGCGACGTCCTCCAGCACGAGCACGGACAGGACGGCCGGGGTCTCGCGGTTCGCCAGCCGCCCGAGGTCCCCGAGCAGCCGGGCCACGATGCCGGACGAGGAGATCCACGTCACGCCGGCCAGCGCCAGCGCGCCCTGCCACGGCAGCCCGAGCAGCAGTCCGGCGACCAGGCCCGGCGGGGCGTTGAGGGCCAGGTCCACCAGGCCCGACGGCGTGTGCCGCCGCAGGCTCGCCACGAGCTCGTCGGCGGTGAACTCCAGCCCGAGGGCGAGCAGGAGCAGCACCACGCCGATCTCGGCGGCCACCTCGACGAACGACTCGGCCGACTCCAGCGGTACGAGGCCGCCCTCACCGAAGGCCAGCCCGGCGAGCAGCACGAAGGGGATGGGGGACAGCCCGAGCCGCCGCGCGAGCAGCCCGAGTAGCGACAGCCCGACGAACAGGGCGCCCAGCTCCAGCAGCAGGGCTGCGACGTCCTCCACCGGTGCCCCCTCAGCCGTCGCCGGCGAGCAGCGCCCCCAGCTGCTCCAGTCCCTGCTCCGATCCGATGACGACCAGCACGTCGCCGGCATGCAGCACGTCCCGCGGTCCCGGCGACGTGACGACGTCCGCCCCACGCACGATCGCGACGATCGAGCACCCCGTCCGGGTCCGCGCCTGGGTGTCGCCGAGCGGGCGGTCGACGAACGGGCTGCCGGGCCGCACGGCGAAGCGGGCCGACCGCAGCCCCGGCACCTCGCGGGACAGGTCGGCGAACCGCTCGGTCAGCCGCGGCGCTCCGAGGATGTCGGCGACCGTCTCCGCCTCGTCCGGGTCGAGCTGGAAGACGCCCTTGGCGCGGTCGGGGTCCTTGGCGTCGTAGACGACGATCTCGACCGGCCCGTCCCGCTGGACGACGATGCCGAGCAGCAGACCCGACCGCGTCTCGAGCTCATAGCGGATGCCGACCCCCGGCAGCAGCGTCTCCACGAGATCCACGCGCCAATCCTGCCAGCGCCGGGCATGGCCGGCCGGTGTCCGGCGTTTTACCTAGTGACGCCGGCCGACAGGGCGTCGGCCGCGACGTCGCGCGCGGAGGTGTGGGAGATGACGCTGTCGAGACGCTGGCAGGACTGGGTAGCCCTGCTGGCAGGTCTGTACGCCGCGCTGTCGCCGATCTGGACGACGACCGAGGACTCGGCGACCTGGACGATGGTCGCCCTCGGCGTCCTGCTGGCGCTGGCTGCGGCCTGGTCGATCGCACGCCCCGACGCGGTGGTGTCCGAGTGGACCCACATGGGTCTCGGCGTGCTGCTGGTCATCTCGCCGTGGGTGATGAGCTTCACGGAGCTGACCGGCCTGTCGTGGACCGCTTGGGCCACCGGCGTGATCGCCGTCGGGATGGGCCTGTGGGCGCTGCCGGAGAGCCGCATGGAGCACGCCAAGCACGTGACGGCGCACTGACACCGGCCACACAACCTTCACCTGCAGTCGACCCCGTCGGCGCCGGGAGGTTACTCCTGGCCGATGGGGTCGACCCAATGACACCCACCTCCCGCCGGAGCGGTGGCGGCGCCCGCGCTGAGCACCAGGCCGGCGCGGATCAGCCGCGTCGTCCGTGGCCCGGTCGTGGACGCCGCGACCGACCTCACGGGTGCCGTGCGGCTGCCCGGGCTGAAGCCTGGGGAGACGTACGAGTACCGGGTGCTGGTCGAGACCGAGGACGGGCCGGGCGAGCCGGTGGCCGGCCGGTTCTCGACGGCGCCGGTGCACGGCCGGGACGTCTCGTTCGTGTGGACCGGGGACACCGCTGGCCAGGGGTGGGGGGTCAACGCCGACACCGGGATGACGGGCTACCGGGCGATGTCGGACGTCGCGCCGGACTTCTTCGTCCACTGCGGGGACACCGTCTACGCCGACGGTCCGATCGCCGAGGCCGTGACGCTGCGGGACGGCTCCACGTGGCGCAACGTGGTCTCCGACGGCGTGGGCAAGGTCGCCGAGACGCTGGACGAGTTCCGCGGCCGGTACCGCTACAACCTGCAGGACACCCACGTCCAGGCGATGAACGCCGTCGTCCCGGTGTACGCCCAGTGGGACGACCACGAGACGACGAACAACTGGTACCCGGGCGAGGTGCTCGAGGACCCGCGGTACACCCAGGAGCGGCGGGTCGACGTGCTGGCCGCCCGGGCGCGACAGGCCTTCACCGAGTACTTCCCGTTCGACGCCCGCCGCCGGGACGCCGAGGGCAAGGTGTACGGCCGGTTCTCCCGCGGACCGCACCTGGACCTGTTCACGGTCGACATGCGTACCTACCGGGCCGCGAACTCGGCGAACCTGCAGGAGTCGCCCGGGCCGCAGACCCGTTTCCTCGGGGCCGAGCAGCTCGAGTGGCTCGTGCACGAGATGTCCCGCAGCCGCGCCACGTGGAAGGCGGTCCTGTCCGACATGCCGCTCGGTCTCGTCGTCCCGGACGGGTCGCTGGCCCAGGAGGGCATCGCGAACTCCGACGGCGGGGCACCACGCGGCCGCGAGCTGGAGATCGCGACGCTGCTGTCGCGGCTCAAGGCCGCCGGGGTGCGCAACGTGGTGTGGTTCACCGCGGACGTGCACTACTGCGCCGCCCACCACTACGACCCGGCCCGGGCCGCGTTCACCGACTTCGAGCCGTTCTGGGAGTTCGTCGGCGGGCCGATCAACGCCGGCACCTTCGGCCCCAACCAGCTCGACGGCACGTTCGGCCCGCGCGTCGACTTCTCCAAGGCCGCCGACTACCCGAACCAGCCGCCCAGCGACGGCAACCAGTTCTTCGGCCACGCGCGGGTCGACGGCCGCACCGGCCAGCTGACGGTGTCGCTGCGCGACATCCGCGGCGCCGTGCTCTACACACGCGAGCTGCAGCCGGCCTGATCGCGGGAGGGGGCGTGCCGCGGCTGCCGTAACCTGTCGGCCGTGGCTGCGCCGACCGAGACGTTCCGTTCCGCGGCCCTGGTGACCCTGGGGTGCGTGCGCAACGAGGTCGACTCCGAGGAGCTGGCCGGCCGGTTGACGACCGCCGGGTGGACCCTGGCCGACGACGTCGCCGCCGCGGACGTCGTCGTCGTCAACACCTGCGGGTTCGTCGAGCAGGCGAAGAAGGACTCGGTCGACGCGCTGCTCGAGGCGGCCGGGCTCAAGGACGACGGCAGCAGCCGGACCCGCGCCGTCGTCGCCGTGGGCTGCCTGGCCGAGCGGTACGGCTCCCAGCTGGCCGAGGCCCTGCCGGAGGCGGACGCCGTCCTCGGCTTCGACTCCTACGCCGCGCTGTCCGGCCACCTGGACGCCGTCCTGAGCGGTGAGCGCCCGGCGTCCCACACCCCGGCGGACCGGCGCCGGCTGCTGCCGGTCACCCCGGTCGAGCGGCAGGCGGCACGGCCGGTGGCCGGCGACCTGCCCGACGGGGTCGCACCCGCGTCCGGACCCCGCGTCGTCCGTCGCCGGCTCGACGGGCGGCCGTGGGCGCCGCTGAAGCTGGCCACCGGCTGCGACCGGCGGTGCTCGTTCTGCGCGATCCCGGCGTTCCGCGGGGCGTTCGTCTCGCGGCGCCCGGCGGAGGTCCTCGACGAGGCGCGCTGGCTGGCCGGCCAGGGCGTCCGGGAGGTCTTCCTGGTCAGCGAGAACTCGACGTCCTACGGCAAGGACCTCGGCGACATCCGGCTGCTGGAGGCGCTGCTGCCCGAGCTCGCCGCCGTGGACGGGCTGGAGCGGGTGCGGGTGTCGTACCTGCAGCCGGCCGAGGTGCGGCCCGGGCTGCTGGACGCGATGACGTCCACGCCCGGTGTCGTGCCCTACTTCGACCTGTCGTTCCAGCACTCCTCGCCGGCCGTGCTGCGGCGGATGCGGCGGTTCGGCGGCACGCAGGAGTTCCTCGGCCTGCTCGACGAGGTGCGCCGCCGTGCGCCGGGGGCGGGCGTGCGGTCGAACGTGATCGTCGGCTTCCCGGGGGAGACCGAGGACGACGTCGCCGAGCTGGAGCGCTTCCTGGTCGCGGCGCGCCTCGACGTCGTCGGCGTCTTCGGCTACTCCGACGAGGACGGGACCGAGGCGGCCACGCTCGACGGCAAGCTCGACGAGGCCGAGGTCGCCGCGCGGGCGGACCACATCTCGCGGCTCGTCGAGGAGCTCACCGCACAGCGGGCCGAGGAGCGGGTCGGGTCGCCGGTCGACGTCCTCGTCGAGGAGGTCGAGGACGGGGTGCCGGTCGGCCGGGCCGCTCACCAGGGACCGGACGTGGACGGCGTGACCCGGCTGACCCGGCCGGCGGCGGTCGGTGAGCTGGTCACCGCGTGCGTCGTCGGCAGCGAGGGAGTGGACCTGGTCGCCGACCCTGGGGCGGGCGCGTGAAGGCCGACCCGGACCACATGGCGGACCCGACCACGGCGCCGAGCGCGTGGAACCTGCCGAACGCCCTGACCGTGGCTCGGATCGCGCTGGTCCCGGTGTTCGTCTGGCTGCTCGTGCACGACGGCGGCCAGCAGACGGGCTGGCGGCTCGCCGCCTGGGCCGCGTTCTCGCTCGCGATCCTCACCGACCGGGTGGACGGCGAGCTGGCGCGGCGGCGGAACCTCGTCACCGACTTCGGCAAGGTGGCCGACCCCATCGCCGACAAGGCACTCATCGGTGCAGCGCTGGTCGCGCTGTCGGGGCTCGGCGAGCTGCCCTGGTGGGTCACGGTGCTGATCCTGGTCCGCGAGCTGGGGATCACCGCTCTGCGCTTCGTCGTCATCCGGCACGGGGTGATGCCGGCCTCGCACGGCGGGAAGGTCAAGACGGTGCTGCAGGCCACGGCGATCGGGCTGTACCTGCTGCCCCTGCAGCAGTGGTTCGGCGCGTGGGCCACCGCGGTGGCGTGGTGGGTCATGCTCGCGGCGGTCGTCGTCACCGTGGTCACCGGCCTGGACTACGTGTACCAGGCGCTGCACCTGCGGCGGCACAGCGCCCGGACCGCGATGAAGAAGGCCCGCCGCCAGAGCCGGGCGTGACCGGAGTGACCGACCCGGCCGACGTCGTCGCCGCGTGCCGGGCCGCGGGCCTCACCGTGGCGGTGGCCGAGTCCCTCACCGCCGGCCTCGTGGCCGCCCGGCTGGCCGACGTCCCCGGCGCCTCGGAGGTGCTGCGCGGCGGGGTGGTGGCCTACGCGACCGACCTCAAGGCGTCCCTGCTCGGCGTGGACGCCGAGCTGCTGGGCCGCGCCGGCGCCGTCGACCCGGAGGTGGCAACGCAGATGGCGTGCGGGGTGCGCGAGCGCCTCGGCGCCGATCTCGGCGTCGCGACCACCGGCGCCGCCGGACCCGAGCCAGCCGACGGCCACCCGCCCGGGACCGTCTACGTCGCGGTGGCCACCGACCGCACCTCGCGTGTGCACGCCGAGCACCTGCCCGGCGACCGTGCCGCCGTCCGGACCGCCACCGTCGACCTGGCCCTCACCCTCCTCCTCGCCACCGCCCGGGCCTGACCCGCGAGTAGCGGAGGGTGCTTTTAGCACCACGGAACGTGGAACTCCAGTCTGGTGGAGACGTCCGAAATGCCCCTAGCGTCCGCGTCGCCGGCGGCGGACGGTCCGCCCGGGGGGCCGGTGCCCACCAGGAGGTCCATGTGAGAAGCACAGTGCGGGTCCGGGCGGTCATCGCCGCCGCCGGGCTCGCGGCGCTGCTCGGCGCGCCGGTCACCGCCGCCACCGCGGCGCCGCCGGCACCGCCGGACGAGCGACCCGGCGTCGCGCAGGCCGAGCGCCAGGCGCCGGTCAAGGCCGCGTCCTCGGCCCGGGCGATCCCCGGCCAGTACATCGTCGTCCTCGACGACACCGTCAGCGCTTCCGGCGTCAGGGCCGCCGCCGACCGGGCCCGCGGGCACGGCGCGACGGTCCAGCGCGAGTACCGGTCCGCGCTCAAGGGCTACGCGGCGCGGATGACCCCCGCCCAGCTGCGCAAGGTGCAGGACGACCCGATGGTGGCGTACGTCGAGGCGGACCAGGTCGTGCAGGCCAGCGCCACGCAGAACAACGCTCCGTGGGGCCTGGACCGGATCGACCAGCGCAACCTGCCGCTCAGCGGCACGTACACGTACACGCCGACCGGCGCCGGCGTGAAGGCCTACGTCATCGACACCGGTGTGCGCTCGGGGCACACCGACTTCGGCGGCCGGGTCACGTCCGGCTACACGGCGGTCAACGACGGCCGGGGCACCGACGACTGCAACGGTCACGGCACGCACGTCGCCGGCACGGTCGGCGGCACGACGTACGGCGTCGCCAAGGGCGTCACGATCGTGCCGGTCCGCGTGCTGGACTGCCAGGGCAGCGGCACGAACTCCGGGGTCATCGCCGGCGTCGACTGGGTCACGGCCAACCGGTCCGGCCCGTCGGTGGCGAACATGAGCCTCGGCGGTGGCGCCTCGACCGCGCTGGACGACGCGGTCAACCGGTCGATCTCGGCGGGCGTGACGTACGTGGTCGCCGCCGGCAACGAGAACCAGAACGCCTGCAACGTCTCCCCGGCCCGGGTCCCGAACGCCGTGACCGTGGGCTCCACCACGAGCAGCGACGCTCGCTCGAGCTTCTCGAACTACGGCAGCTGCGTCGACGTGTTCGCGCCCGGCAGCTCGATCACCTCCGCCTGGCACACGTCGAACACCGCGACCAACACCATCAGCGGGACGTCGATGGCCAGCCGGCACGTCGCCGGTGTGGCCGCGCTGTACCTGCAGGGGAACACCGGCGCGAGCCCGGCGATGGTGACCAACGCCATCACGAGCACCGCCACGACCGGGGTGCTCACGGGCATCGGCTCCGGTTCGCCGAACCGGCTCGTGTACTCGCCGCTGACCGGGTCCGGGGGAGGCACGCCCCCGCCGTCCGGCTGCGACGCCACTACCGCCACCTACAGCGGCACGCTGTCCGGCACGGGTGACTACGACATCCAGCCGAACGGCACCTACTACTCCTCCGGGACCTCCGGCACCCACGTCGGCTGCCTCACCGGCCCGTCGAGTGCCGACTTCGACCTGTACCTGTACAAGTGGAACGGCACGGCCTGGGGCATCGTCGCCCGCAGCGAGTCGGCGACCTCCACCGAGACGATCAGCTACTCCGGGACCGCCGGCTACTACTACTGGGAGGTGAGCTCCTACTCCGGCTCCGGGTCCTACACCCTGAAGACGGCGCGGCCGTAGCACGCGACCGAAGCACCCGTGCGGCTCGGCTCCCGGAACACCGCTGGTGGTCCGGGAGTTGAGCCGTACGTGGTACCGAACCGCCCACAACCAGCGGACCGCGCGCTCGGCGTCCCCGTGTCGGGGTACCGTGGTGCCAGTCCGGCAGGGAAGAAGCCCGGGGAGAGGAGGCGCGCCGTGGTCCTGCTCCGCCGCGAGATCGGCGACGTCCTCCGTGGTGCCCGCCAGCGCCAGGGCCGCACCCTGCGCGAAGTGTCGTCCGCCGCACGCGTCTCCCTCGGCTACCTCTCGGAGGTCGAGCGCGGGCAGAAGGAGGCGTCGTCGGAGCTGCTCTCCTCGATCTGCGGCGCCCTCGACGTCCCGATGTCCATCGTGCTGCGGGAGGTCACCGAGCGGGTGGCCCTCAGCGAGGGCATCGACCTGCAGCCGCTCGCGGTACCCGACACCGTTCCCGCCGACCTGGCCGACGGGATGGCGTCCGGCGGCCTCGTCGGCGCCGGCATGTCCTGACCTGGCCGACCTACCTGTCGCCCTCGCCCGGCGCCGGTCCGCGCTGGCAGTGGGGGCAGTAGAAAGCTGTCCGCTCCCGCGGCGCGGCACCGAGCGGCGCCACCCGCACCGTCGTCCCGCACCGGCGGCACGGCCGGCCCGACCTCGCGTGTACGTACTGCCGTCTGCCCGGCCGGGTGTCCCCGGTGGACGTCTGGATCGGTGACCGGGCACTGAAGGCGATCATGTCGCGCACCCGCTCGACCACCGTGCGCGGGTCGGCCAGCTCGGCGACCGGCGTCCACGGGGTGACGCCGAGGACGAACAGCACCTCGGCCATGAAGAAGGTGCCCACACCGGCCAGCACCCGCTGGTCCAGCAGGGCCTCCCCGACCGGGCGGCCGGGGTCGGCGGTCAGGTTCGCCGCGGCGGTCGCCGCGTCCCAGGTCGGGTCGAGGACGTCGGGACCGAGGTGACCGACCAGCGTCTCCTCGTCGGCCGTGGCCACCAGGTCCAGCATTCCGAGGCGGTGGCCGACCGCCGTCCACTCGGCATTCGCCAGCACGGCCCGGACGCCGGACGCCGGACGGGCCGTCGCCCACGCCTCGCCGGTGCGGTGGACGTGCCAGGAGCCTTCCATCCTCAGGTGGCTGTGCAGCGTGACCGCCGGAGCGCTCGGCGCAGCCGCGACCCGCACGAGGATGTGCTTGCCGGCGCTGACCACCGCGTCGACGCGCCGCCCGGTCAGGTCCGTCGTGGCCAGCGACGGCCAGCGCAGGTCGCTGCGCAGCAGGTCGCGACCGGCCAGCGCCTGGTCGAGGCGCCGCGCGGTCCGCCAGACGACGTCTCCCTCGGGCATGCTGGCCCTACTGTCGCGCGGCGCGGGCCCGGAGGCGAGGTGAGGGGTGGACACGTTCGCCGACCCGGTGACCGTCACGGTGGCCCGCCGCGTCGTCCCCGGGCACGAACAGGAGTTCCAGGACTGGGCCGAGGAGGCTCTGCGGACCGCCCGCACGTTTCCCGGGTACCTGGGCGGCGGCGTGCTGTGTCCGCACCGGGCGGGTGCCGACTGGCACGTCGTCTACCGGTTCACCGACTCGCAGTCACTGCACGCCTGGGAGTCCTCCGAGCAGCGCGCGGCGCTGCTGCGTCGCGCCGACGAGATGATCGAGAGCCAGCGTGAGCACCGCACCACCGGGCTGGAGACCTGGTTCGAGCTGCCCGGACGGACGGCCCCGGCGCCGCCGCGCTGGAAGATGGCGCTGGTCAGCGTGCTCGCGGTCGTCCCGATCGCGCTGCTGCTGAACGTCCTGCTGCCACCGGTCATCGGCGACTGGCCTTTCGTCGTCCGCACCGCCGCCTTCGGTGCCGTCTTCACCGTGCTGATGACCTGGGTCGCGATGCCCCGCATGACTCGTTGGTTCGCCCGCTTCCTCTATCCCCGCCGGGACGAGTGACCATCGTCCCTGGGCACTGACGGCGGCTCGCCCTAGCGTGGGAACATGGAGATCTCGCAGCTGGAGCAGGTCGCCCGGGCCATGGTGGCTCCGGGCAAGGGCATCCTCGCGGCGGACGAGTCGAGCCCCACCATCGCCAAGCGGTTCGCGTCGGTCTCGGTGCCGTCGACCGAGGAGAACCGCCGCGCCTACCGGGAGCTGCTGTTCACGACACCCGGCCTCGGCGAGCACATCGGCGGGGTCATCCTCTTCGACGAGACGCTGCGGCAGCGGGCCTCGGACGGCGTCCCGATGGCCACCGTGATCGAGCGCGCCGGCATCGTTCCCGGGATCAAGGTGGACAAGGGCGCCAAGGCGCTCGCCTGCTTCCCCGGGGAGCGGGTCACCGAGGGCCTCGACGGCTTGCGGGACCGCTTCGCGGAGTACGTGGAGCTGGGCGCCCGGTTCGCCAAGTGGCGGGCGGTGATCGACGTCTCGCCCGACGTCCCCACGCCGTTCGGCATCCACGCCAACGCCCACGCGCTGGCCCGCTACGCGGCGCTGGCGCAGGAGGCGGGTCTGGTGCCGGTCGTCGAGCCGGAGGTGCTGATGGACGGCGACCACACGCTCGAGCGGTGCGAGACGGTCACCGAGGCGGTGCTCGCCGCCGTGTTCGGCCAGCTGCACGCCCACCGGGTGGTGCTCGAGGGGATGCTCCTGAAGCCGAACATGGTGATCTCGGGGCTGCAGGCGGCGCACCGCGCCGACCCGCAGGAGGTGGCGGAGGCGACGCTGCGGGTCATGCTGCGGCACGTGCCGGCGGCGGTGCCGGGCATCGCGTTCCTGTCCGGCGGGCAGAGCGAGGCGGAGGCCACCCACCACCTGTCCCTGATGAACCGGGTCGGCGGCGCGCCGTGGGAGCTGAGCTTCAGCTACGGCCGCGCGCTGCAGCAGACCGCACTGCGCACGTGGGCCGGCCGGCCGGAGAACGTCGCCGCGGCCCAGCAGGCTCTGCTGCGGCGGGCGCGGCTGAACGGCCTCGCCCGCGCCGGGCGGTACGAGCCGGTGGACGAGGCGGCCTGACGGGAGCTCCTTGATCGACGGGAGTTCCTTGATCGACGAGAGGGGGTCAGGCGCGCAGGCGTAGCCCGCGCGGCGTGGCGTGGAACCCGGCGGCCTCGAGCGCGCGGGCCAGGGGGTGGTCGCCGGTGAGCACCCCTTCGCCGTCGGTGCGCTGGACCGTGAGCCGCCCGAGGGCGCCGTCCCGGACGGCGAGGGCGAGGGCGTCCGCGGCGGCCTGCAGCGTCGGCGGGTCGTCGCTCCACGTGAGCAGCGAGCGCCCGCCGCGCTCGACGTAGAGCACCAGCGCCCCGTCGACGAGGACGACCAGCGCCCCGGCCTTGCGGCCCGGCTTGTGACCGGAGGCCACCGGCTGCTCCCGCTCCGGCCACGGCAGCGCGGCGCCGAACGGGTTGGCAGGATCGGCCGCCGCGAGGACCAGCGTCGTCGAGCCCTCCGGTGACGGGCGGTCCGCGCCGAGCGGGCGCCCGCTCGCACGCAACCGGTCGACGGCGCCCGGGGTCGCGAACTGGGACGCCCCGAGCCCCTCGACGAAGTAGCCGCGCCGCGCCCGGCCGGCCTCCTCCATCGCGGCCAGCACGCGGTACACCCCGGCGAAGCCGCCCGGCACCCGCTCGGCGGCCACCGCGCCACGGGTCACGACGCCGTGCCGGTCCAGCAGCACCTCGGCCAGCGCGTGGGTGCGCAGGGTGGTGTCGGGTTCCACGGCCGGAAGCAGCGACCAGCGGCCGGCCGCCACCGGTG
>JBMOMI010000065.1:0-13113 GCA_049325235.1 Actinomycetota bacterium
CTGGTCTCGCGGCCTGCGGGCCGCGCGTCCGGCGGCGTCGCCCCCACCGCCGGCGGCCCGCCGTCGCCACCGGCCGGGACGCCGCGCTCCGGCGTCCAGCCCTGACGCCGGGCGACCACGTTGCCGCGCAAGGTGGCCTCCCCGGCCCCGACGCCCTCGTCGGCGCGGCCGTCGGAGAACCCCGCGAGCACCCGGGAGACCTCCTTGAACGTGCAGACCTTCGCGGCACCGCGGGTCGGCGCGACGTCCTGGCCCGCCCGCAACCGGTCGGTCAGCTCCCGCGCGGAGGCCGGCGTCTGGTTGTCGAAGAACTCCCAGTTGACCATCACCACGGGCGCGTAGTCGCAGGCCGCGTTGCACTCGACGCGCTCGAGGGTGATCTTGCCGTCCTCGGTCGTCTCGTCGTGCCCGACGCCGAGGTGCTCCGACAGCGACTCGAAGATGGCGTCGCCGCCCATGATCGCGCACAGGGTGTTGGTGCAGACGCCGACCGTGTACTCGCCGTTGGGATGCCGCTTGTACTGGGTGTAGAAGGTGGACACTGCTGCGACTTCCGCTGTGGTGAGGTCCAGCAGCTCGGCGCACAGCGCGATCCCGGCGGGGCTGACGTACCCCTCCTCGGCCTGCACGAGGTGCAGCATCGGCAGCAGGGCCGACCTCGGCTGGGGGTAGCGCGCCATGATCTGCCGCATGTCGGCGACGAGCCGCTCACGCGTGGAGACGTCGTAGGCCATCAGCGGTCGACACCACCCATCACGGGGTCGATCGAGGCGACGGCGACGATGACGTCGGCGAGCTGCCCGCCCTCGCACATCGCCGCCAGCGCCTGCAAGTTGTTGAAGGACGGGTCACGGAAGTGCGCGCGGTAGGGCCGGGTGCCGCCGTCGCTGACGAGGTGGACGCCGAGCTCGCCCTTGGCGGACTCGACGGCCTGGTACACCTGGCCGGCCGGCACCCGGAAGCCCTCGGTGACCAGCTTGAAGTGGTGGATGAGCGCCTCCATCGAGGTGCCCATGATGTGGCGGATGTGGTCCAGGCTGTTGCCCATCCCGTCACCGCCGATGGCCAGCTGCGCCGGCCACGCCACCTTCTTGTCGGCCACCATCACCGGGCCGGGAGCCATGCGCTGCAACCGGTCCGCGCACTGCTCGACGATCCGCAGCGACTCGAACATCTCCGCCATCCGAATCCGGAAGCGGCCGTACGCGTCGCACGTGTCCCACGTGACGACGTCGAAGTCGTAGGTCTCGTACCCCAGGTACGGCTGCGCCTTGCGCAGGTCGTACGGGTACCCGGTCGCCCGGAGGATCGGCCCGGTGACGCCGAGGGCCATGCAGCCGGTCAGGTCGAGGTAGCCGACGTCGACCATCCGCGCCTTGACGATGGGGTTCTCCAGCGTCAGCTTCTCCAGGGAGCGGATGCCGCGGGCGATCTCCGGGATCGCCGCACGAACGCTGTCCAGGGCTCCCGGCGGGATGTCCTGAGCGAGCCCGCCGGGCCGGATGTAGGCGTTGTTCATCCGCAGCCCGGTGATCAGCTCGATGACCTTGAGCACGTGCTCGCGGGCGCCGAAGCCCTCGGTCATCACGGTGGTCGCGCCCAGCTCCATGCCGCCGGTGGCGACGGCGACGAGGTGCGAGGAGATCCGGGTCAGCTCCTGCATCATCACGCGGATGACCTGGGCCCGCTCCGGGACGTCGTCCTCGATGCCCAGCAGCCGCTCGATCGCGAGGCAGTACACCGCCTCCTGGTGCATCGGCGTGAGGTAGTCCATGCGAGTGCAGAACGTGACGCCCTGCGTCCACGTCCGGTACTCCATGTTCTTCTCGATCCCGGTGTGCAGGTAGCCGATGCCGCACCGGGCCTCGGTGACCGTCTCGCCCTCGATCTCGAGGATGAGCCGGAGCACCCCGTGGGTCGACGGGTGCTGCGGACCCATGTTGACGACGATCCGCTCCTCCGAGAGAGCGGACGCCTCGGCGGCGAACGCGTCCCAGTCACCGCCCTCGACGGTGAAGCTCGGGGTGCCCGCCTCCTCCGTGCCGGCGGAGTAGACGTCGGGCGCGGTGCTCATCGGTACGACCTCCGGGTGTCCGGCGGTGGGATCGTGGCGCCCTTGTACTCCACGGGGACGCCGCCGAGCGGGTAGTCCTTGCGCTGCGGGTGGCCGGGCCAGTCGTCCGGCATCTGGATGCGGGTCAGGGCCGGGTGGCCGTCGAAGACGATGCCGAAGAAGTCCCACGCCTCCCGCTCGTGCCAGTCGTTCCCCGGCCAGACGCTCACCACGGACGGGATGTGCGGGTCGTCGTCCGGGCAGACGACCTCGAGGCGGACCCGCCGGTTGTGCGTGAAGGACATCAGCGGGTAGACGGCATGCAGCTCGCGGCCCTTCTCTTCCGGGTAGTGCACTCCGGAGACGCCCATGCAGGCCTCGAACCGCAGGTCAGGGTCGTCACGCAGCGCCGTCGCGACCTCGCGGAGGTGCTCGCGGCGCACGAAGAGCGTCAGCTCACCCCGGTCGACGACGACCTTCTCGATCGCCGCGTCCCAGCCGGGCCCGCCGTCGGCGGCGAGCACCTCGGTGAGCACGTCGGCGAGCTCGTCGTACCACCCGCCGTAGGGCCGGTGGGTCGGGCCTGGCATCGCGACGGTTCGCACGAGACCGCCGTAGCCGGAAGTGTCCCCCGGCCCGGACACGCCGAACATGCCCCGCCGCACGCTGATCACCTCGGCGGCCGGCTCGGTGGTCGCGGGCAGGTTCGACGACGCAGCCTCCGCGGCCGCGCGGGCCGGCGTCCGGTCGGCGCCGCCGGGCACCTCGTGGGTGGAGTCGCTCACCGCAGCAGCCCCTTCATCTGAGAGGTGGGCGCCGCGGCCAGCGCCGCCTCCTCGGCCGCCCGTGCCGCCGCCACGCGATTCACGCCGAGCGGCATGTTCTGGATCTGCGCGTGCAGCTCGAGGATCGCGTTGAGCAGCATCTCCGGCCGCGGCGGGCACCCGGGCAGGTACACGTCCACCGGCACGACGTGGTCGACGCCCTGGACGATCGCGTAGTTGTTGAACATCCCTCCGGAGGAGGCGCAGACCCCCATCGCGATGACCCACTTGGGCTCGGGCATCTGGTCGTAGATCTGCCGCAGCACCGGTGCCATCTTCTGGCTGACCCGGCCGGCCACGATCATCAGGTCCGCCTGCCGCGGCGTCGCGCTGAAGCGCTCCATGGCGAAGCGCGCCAGGTCGTACTTGGGCCCGCCGACGGCCATCATCTCGATGGCGCAGCAGGCCAGTCCGAACGTCGCGGGCCACACCGACGACTTGCGCATGTAGCCGACCAGCTGCTCGACGGTCGACAGCACGAAGCCGGCGGGGAGCTTCTCCTCGATGCCCATTCAGCTCTCTCCTGTCAGTCCCACTCGAGCGCACCGCGGCGCCACTCGTAGGCGAACGGCACCGTGATCAGGGCGAGGAACGCCAACATCGCCACGAGGCCGAACAGCGCGAGCTCCCGGAACGCCACCGCCCACGGCACCAGGAACACGACCTCGATGTCGAAGACGATGAAGGTCATCGCGACGAGGTAGTACTTGACCGGGAAGCGGCCACCGCCGGCAGCCTGCGGCGTGGGCTCGATCCCGCACTCGTACGCGTCGAGCTTCGCCCGGTTGTAGCGCTTGGGCCCGGCCATCGCGTTCATGCCGAGGGAGAAGACGACGAACCCCGCGGACAGCGCCAGCATGGCCAGGATCGGGATGTACGGGTTGATCGTCGAGTCAGGCATGCCCGCCTCGCTCCTTCGTTCGCACGCTCGGCGCGTCCGGTCGGTGGTGTTCGGTGCCTTGGTCCCTTGTGCCGGACCCGGCCGGGGCGGCGCCCATCCTAGGGGTGGGTCCGGCGAGGGCAGACAGGACCCGCGGGGTGGGGTTCATGCCGACGGCGCCAGCTTCGTCAGGCCGTTGACGACGCGGTCGAGGGCGTCGCCGCCGCTGGGGTCGGTGAGGTTGGCGAGCAGCTTGAGCGTGAAGCGCATCAGCAGCGGTCGTGGCAGCCCGTACCGGGTGGCCACCTTCATCACCTGCGGGTGGCCGATGAGGTTCACGAAGACGCGGCCGAGGGTGTAGTAGCCGCCGAGCGCGTCCCTCATCACCCGCGGGTAGGCCTGCAGGGCTCGCTCCCGGGACGCGTCGTCCGGCCGCGCCAGCGCCTGGGTGACGACGTCCGCGGCCACCCGGGCCGACTCCATCGCGTACGCGATGCCCTCGCCGTTGAACGGGTTGACCAGGCCGCCTGCGTCCCCGAGCAGCAGGACGCCGTCGGTGTAGAGCGGCGTCCGGTTGAAGCCCATCGGCAGCGCTGCACCGCGGATCTCGCCGACCTGGTTCTCCGGCGTGAAGCCCCACTCGGCGGGCATCGTCGCCACCCAGCGACGGAGCAGGTCCTTGTAGTCCACCTTGCCGAACGCGGAGGAGGAGTTGAGGATGCCGAGCCCGACGTTGCTCGTGCCGTCGCCGACCCCGAACACCCAGCCGTAGCCGGGCAGCAGGTCGGAGCGCTGCGGCTCGCCGTCCCACAGCTCGAGCCAGCTCTCCAGCCAGTCGTCGTCGTGCCGGGGGCTGGTGAAGTAGGTGCGCACCGCGACGCCCATCGGGCGGTCGTCCCGCTTGCTCAGCCCCATGCTCAGGGCCAGGCGCGCGGAGTTGCCGTCCGCGGCCAGCACCACGGGGGCGCGGTAGGTCACGTCGTCCCCGGCACGCCGCCCGGCGTCGTCCAGCGGGCGCGCGGTCACGCCCACCACCCGGCCGGTGCGCTCGTCGCGGACCGCCCCGGTGACGTTCGTGCGCTCCAGCAGCTTCGCCCCGGAGGCGACCGCGTGCCGCGCCAGCGTGTCGTCGAAGTCGAGCCGGGGACGGACGAGCCCGTAGTCGGGGAAGGACGCCAGCTCGGGCCACGGCAGCTCCAGGCGCATCCCGCCGCCGATGATCCGCAGGCCGCGGTTGCGGATCCAGCCGTCCTCCTCGCGGGTGGGGACGCCCATCGCGACGAGCTCCTTGACCGCCCGGGGGGTCAGACCGTCGCCGCAGACCTTCTCCCGCGGGAACGCCGTCTTCTCCAGCAGGAGCACGTTCAGCCCCGCCCGCGCGAGGTAGTGCGCGGCTGTGGAGCCCGCGGGGCCGGCACCGACGACGATGACGTCGGCGTCGTCGCGCCCGCGGGGAGCAGCTGGGGTGGTCACGCGTCCTCGCTGTGCTGGTGAACGGCTGTGCTTGTGAACGGCTTCACGAACAGCGGGCGAGTCTACGCGCCGACCCGGGGTGTCGCTCACCGTGGTCCGGCGGGGCGGACGGCGCGGTGCAGGGCCACGATCCCGCCCGAGAGGTTGCGCACCTCGACGCGGTCCCACCCGGCGGCCCGCAGGACGCCGGCCAGCTCCGCCTGGTCCGGCCACGCCCGGATCGACTCGGCCAGGTAGACGTAGGCGTCCGGGTTGGACGACACCAGGCGCGCCACCGGCGGCAGCGCACGCATGAGGTACTCGGTGTAGAGCGTGCGCCACGGCGCCCACGTGGGCCGGGAGAACTCGCAGACGACCAGCCGGCCTCCGGGTCGGGTGACCCGCAGCATCTCGGCGAGCGCGCGTTCGGGCTCGACGACGTTCCGCAGCCCGAAGGAGATCGTCACCGCGTCGAAGGCGCCGTCCGCGTACGGCAGGCGGGTGGCGTCCCCGGCGACGAACGACAGGTCCGGCCGCCGCCTGCGGCCGACGCGCAGCATGCCGAGGGAGAAGTCGCACGCCACCGTGCGCGCGCCGGCGTCGGCGAAGGGCTCGCTCGACGTCCCCGTGCCGGCCGCCAGGTCGAGCACGGTCTCGCCGGGGCGGGCGTCCACGGCGCGTACGGTCGCCTTGCGCCAGAGCCGGTCCTGGCCCATGGACAGCACGTCGTTGGTGACGTCGTAGCGGTCGGCGACGTCGTCGAACATCGCCGCGACCTCGTGCGGCTCCTTGTGCAGGTCGGCGCGGCTCACGTGCGCACAGCGTACGGGTCCGGCGGCGCGGCGCAGCCGGTGCGCCTACCCTGTGCGGCGATGAGCGTCGGCGCGACCCCGGGCCCGGCCGCTGCCCGCCTGGTGGCGCGCACGGTCGCCGTGGACGTCGCCGGCGACCTGCTCGCCTACCTGCCCGCCCCGACGGTCGACGCCCCGCTCGTCTGGGTGCACCGGGGCGAGGGCCTCGTCGGCTGGGGCGAGGCGCTGCGGGTCGAGGTCGCCGGCCCGGGCCGCTTCGCCGACGCCTCCGCCGCCTGGACCGCCCTGGCGTCGACGGCGGTCGTCCGGGACGACGTCGCGCTGCCCGGCACCGGCCCGGTCGCCTTCGTGTCGTTCAGCTTCGCCGACGACTCCGCCGCGGGGGGCGTGCTCGTCGTCCCGCGGGTCGTCGTGGGCCGCCGGGACGGCACCACGTGGGTGACGACGCTCTCGACCGACGGGGTGCTGCCGCGCCCGGCCGCACCGGCCCCGACGGCGCCGCCGTCCCCGCCGACGGGGGTGCGCTTCGCCGACGGCGCCCGCTCCGGCCCGCAGTGGGCCGCCGCCGTCCGGCGCGCGGTGGAGCGGATCGCGGCCGGGGAGCTGGACAAGGTCGTGCTGGCCCGCGACCTCGAGGCTCGCACCGACGGGCCGGTGGACCCGCGGTGGCTGCTGGCCCGGCTCGCCGAGCGCTACCCGTCATGCTGGACGTTCGCCGTCGACGGGCTGGTCGGGGCCACACCCGAGATGCTCGTTCGCGCCGAGCGCGGTCTCGTCACCTCGCGCGTGCTGGCCGGCACCATTCGCCGCACCGGGGACGACGCGCGCGACCTCACGCTGGCGGCGTCCCTGGCCCGGTCGAGCAAGGACCTGGAGGAGCACGAGTACGCGGTCCGCTCGGTGGTGGAGGCGCTGGCGCCGCACTGCTCGAGCACCAGCGCGCCGGAGTCGCCGTTCGTGCTGCACCTGCCGAACGTCATGCACCTGGCCACCGACGTCGCCGGCGTCCTGCAGGACGGCCGCCGCTCCGTGCTGGAGCTCGGCGCAGCCCTGCACCCGACGGCGGCGGTCTGCGGCACCCCGACGCAGGTCGCGGCCCGGGTGATCGGCGAGCTGGAAGGCATGGACCGCGACCGGTACGCCGGCCCGGTCGGCTGGGTGGACGCCGGCGGGGACGGCGAGCTGGGGATCGCCCTGCGCTGCGCCCGGATCGACCGCCACGACCCCTCGCGGCTGCGCCTGTTCGCCGGCTGCGGCGTGGTCGCCGGGTCCGACCCCGAGGCGGAGCTCGCGGAGAGCGACGCCAAGCTCGTCCCGATGCGGGACGCCGTGGCCGGCGCCACCTGATCATCTTCCCGCGGCGATCAGGTGACGAAGCGGTCGGCCTGACGACCCGTGACCGCACTTGATCGCCGCCCCCAGGACCTCGGCGGCGCGATCAGTCGACGTTCGTGCGGTCAGGACGACGCAGATGTCGCGTGATCACCGGTTCGCGCCGCGTGCTCGCCGGTTCCCCTTGGCATCCGGGCACAATCCCCGCCCGACACCAGCTGAGCTACCAGGACCATCCCCGCGACGCGAGCTCGACCTCCTCGCGCCGCCGCTCTCGCTCCCCCCGCCGCCGCTGCGGGTCCAACGGGACGCCGGCGAGCAGGCACGCCTCCTCGAGCAGGTCGTCGTAGGCCGCGCGCGTGGCCCGCAGGCGGTGCGCCTTGGCGTAGACGTGCGGGCTCTCCTCGAGCGCGCGCACCTGGTCGGCGACGACGCCGAGCCGCAGCTGCAGCCGCAGCGCCTCGAACGGGTCGGGCGGCGGCTCGCCGTGCCGCAGCCAGCGAGCGCCCCGCTCCAGCAGGGACGCCGTGCCGAGCCTCAGGCGCGAGCGCCGGCGACCGGTCGGCAGCAGGCACAGCACGACCATCGCTGCGACCACCGCGAAGAAGACTGCGAGCTCCACGACCGGCTCCGTCGCCCGTAGGGACGACCCCAAGGCTAGGTCGGCGCCCGCCCCACGGCCAGACCCACGGCGCGCCGGACCTCCTCGTGCAGCCGGCGCAACCCCGCACGGTCCGCCCGGACCTCCAGCACGGACCGGCCCGGGGGCGGGTCGGCGAGCAGCGACCGCAGCGCGCACAGGTCGCCGGCACGCTGGTGCGGCACGCCGAGCCCGGCGCACAGCGCCGCCACGTCGGCCCCGTGCGGTGTGCCGAACGCGCGCTCGAAGACCGCGGCGAACCGGTCCTCACCGTGCTCCAGCAGGCCGAAGATGCCTCCGCCGTCGTCGTTGAGGACGACGACCTGTACCTGCGCCTGCGGCTCCCCCGGCCCGAGCAGCAGCCCACCCAGGTCGTGCAGGAACGCGAGGTCCCCGACCAGCGCCCGGGTGCGGGCCCCGGAGGCGAGGGCCACGCCGGTCGCGGTCGACAGCGTGCCGTCGATCCCGGACAGCCCGCGGTTGGCGACCACCGTGCGCGCCGAGCTCCAGGGCCGGCCCGCGAGGTCGAGGTCCCGCACCGGGTTGGACGCCGCCGCCACCAGCACGTCCCCCGGGGCGGTGGCAGCCGCCACCTCCCGGGCGACCACCGGGCCGCTGAGCGACGTCCCGAGGACGGCGTCCAGCGCGTCGGCCGCGGCGGACCCCGCCGCCCGCCACCCCTCCTGCCATCCGTCGTCGCAGGGCTCCGGCGCCACCACCGGGCCCGGCACCCGGCGGACCGCGCGCTCGGGGCCGGGGTCGTCGGGATGCCGCAGCACCTGCACGACCTCGACGTCCGGCCGCGCCAGCAGCCGCGTGACCGGTCGCGACAGCGTGGGCCGGCCCAGCACGACAGCCCGCTGCACCCTGCCCCCGAGGTGGGCGACGTCCAGCAGCAGGCGGTACGGCCCCACCGCGGCCGGGCCGTGCCGCGCCCCGGACGACGGCTCGGCCAGCAGCGGCCAGCCCGCACGCTCGGCGAGCTCGGCCGCCGCAGCTCCGGCCCCGGCGCCGGCGACCACGACCGTGCGCGGCCCGGCGTCCAGCACGGTGGCGGCGCCCGGGTCGCCGGCCGCCGCCGGCCCGGCCGACGGGACGACCGCGAGAGGCTCCAGACGCTCGGGCACCAGCGGGTCGTCGAACGCCGCGTCGACGTGCACCGGCCCGGGGCGTCCCGGCCCGCCGCGGGACGCCGCGAGCGCCCCGGCGACCAGCCGGCGCCAGCGCGCCACGTCGACCGGCCCGGTGACCGCGGGCAGGTCCACCGTCGCCCGGGCAGCCGCGCCGAAGACACCGGCCTGCAGCGCGGTCGTCTGGTTCGCCCAGGTGCCGCGCAGGCGGTGCGGGCGGTCGGCGCTGACCACGACGAGCGGGACGCCGCCCTCGTGAGCCTCCAGGACGGCCGGGTGGAGGTTGGCCACCGCGGTCCCGGAGGTGGTGACGACCGCGGCCGGCACGCCGCCGCCGGCCGCGAGCCCCAGCGCGGTGAAGCCGGCGGCGCGCTCGTCGATGCGCACGTGCAGCGTCAGGGCGCCGGGATCGGCCAGCGACAGCGCGTACGCGAGCGGCGCCGAGCGGGACCCCGGGCACAGCACGACGTGCCGCACGCCGCCGGCGACGAGCTCCTCGACGAGCGCGCGCGCGGCGGCGGTCGAGGGGTTCACGCCCCCGATCCTGCCGAAGCCAGCAGGGCGTGGCAGCGGGCGGCCCGCTCCAGCCACCAGCGCCGCCGCTCGGGGGAGGCAGCCAGCGCCGCCAGGAGTCCGGCGTCCGGCTCCACCCGCCCGGCCGGGAGCGTGCCGCCCACCGGTGCCCCCGGGGACGCCGCGACGTCCCTGGCGAGCAGCCCGCCGGTGGCCAGCCCGCACGCGTACGTCAGGTGCGGCAGCGACGCCGCGGCGGCCAGCCCCGCGGCGATGCCGACGGCCGAGTCCAGCGCGCTCGAGACCACGACGGGCAGGCCGTGGTCGCCGGCGAGCACCTCGGCGACCTCCAGCGTCCGCCGGACCCCGCCGAGCGGCGCCACCTTGACCACCGCGACGTCCGCGGCCCCGGCGGCGGCCACCGCGAAGGGGTCGTCGGCCTTGCGGATGCTCTCGTCGGCCGCGACCGGCACGTCCACACCGGCTCGCGCCAGCTTCACCCGCAGCTCGGCCAGCTCGGCGACCGTGGCGCAGGGCTGCTCGGCGTACTCGAGCCCCGCGCGCCCGAGGACGCGCAGCGCGTCGACCGCGTCGTCCACCGACCACGCGCCGTTGGCGTCGACCCGCACCCGCCCGCCGGGCCCGAGGAGCCGCCGCACCTCGGCCACCCGCGCGACGTCGTCCGCGAGCCGCTGGCCGCGCTCGGCCACCTTCACCTTCGCCGTCCGGCACCCGGGGAACCTCGCGAGCACGCCGGCCACCTGTGCGGGCGGCACCGCGGGCACGGTCGCGTTCACCGGCACGACCCGGCGCACCGGGCGCGGCCACGGGTGCCAGGCCGACTCGATCGCCGACGCGAGCCACGCCGCGGCCTCGGCGTCGGGGTACTCCGGGAACGGGCCGAACTCGCCCCAGCCGGCGGGACCGCGCAGCAGCACCGTCTCGCGCACGTCGACCCCGCGGAACCGCACCCGCATCGGCAGCGCGACGACGTGGGCGGCGCCGAGGACGTCCTCCAGCGCAGGCAGCGCCGCCACGTCAGCCGGTCCCACGCAGCCGGTCCAGCCGGTTCATCACCGGCGTGGCCAGCACACCGTGGACGACGATCGACAGCAGCACGGTGAAGGCGACGGCCGACCAGATCTCGCGCCCCTGGGTGAACCCGGTCTGCGCCGTCCCGTAGGCGAGGTAGTAGAGGCTGCCGATGCCGCGGACGCCGAAGAACGACACGACGCGCGCCTCGCGCGGCCCGAGCGCGGTCCGGCCGAGGGGCAGCGCCCGGGCCAGGCTGAGCCCGGCGGTCAGGGGTCGGACGACGAGGACGACGAGCACCCCGACCAGCGCGCCTGCCCACGTGAGCTCGGCGAGCAGGCCCCAGGTCAGCGAGGCGCCGAACAGCAGGAGCAGCAGCAGCGTGAGCAGGTGCTCGAGCTGGCTGATGAACTCGTGCATCGCCTCGTGGTAGGCGTGGCGGCGCTCGTAGGAGCGCAGCGCGAGGGCGGCGGTGAACACGGCCAGGAAGCCGTAGCCGCCGACGACCTCGGTGAGGCCGTACACGGCGAACGTGGCCGCGAGCGCCAGCACCGGCTCACCGGACTCCGCCAGCCGCAGGGACCGCGCCCGCGCGCGGAACGCCATCCACGCCAGGAGCCAGCCGCACCCCCAGCCGAGGAGGGCGCCGAGCACCACCTTGCCGACGAGCTCCCAGCCGAGCCACCGGGCCAGCCCGTGCTCGCCGGACGCCAGGAACACCGCCGCGTACACGAACGGGAACGCCAGGCCGTCGTTGAGGCCCGCCTCGCTGGTCAGGGCGAACCGGGCCTCGTCGGTCTCGTCGACCTCGTCACGCTCCCCGCCCTCGTCGACGGACTCCCCGCGCGCGGCCGGCCCGCCCACCTGGACGTCGGTCGCCAGCACCGGGTCGGTGGGCGCGAGGACGGCGCCGAGCAGCACCGCGGCCGCCGGGGCGAGGCCCATCACCCACCAGCCCAGCAGGGCCGCGAGCCCGATGAACAGCGGCATGCCGACCGCGAGCAGCCGCCACGTCGAGGCCCACCCGCGCAGCGACAGCGGCCGGTCGATCGCCAGACCGACGCCCATCAGGGCGACGATCACGGTGAGCTCGGTGAGGCGCTCGGCGAGCACGGGCTCGTCGACCGGGGAGATCGGGTTGCCGCCCGGCAGCGGCAGCAGCCCCACCAGCACGCCGGCTCCGACGAACGCCATCGGCACCGACATCGCCCGCTCCGAGACGAGCCGGGGCAGGACGGCGGCGAGCAGTAGGGTCAGCCCGCCCAGCAGGTAGAGGGCGTCGCCGGGCAGCTCCACGTCGCCCGAGGGTACGTGCGCGGGTGGGGGACTGCGCGCTGTCTATCCTCCCGCCGTGACCCAGCGAGCCGTGTCCGAGACGTTCGACCCCGCGGCCTGGCGGGAGGTCGACGGCTTCGCCGACCTCACCGACGTCACGTACCACCGGCACGTCGTCGGCGGCCGGGACGCCGGCACCGTCCGGGTCGCGTTCGACCGGCCCGAGGTCCGCAACGCCTTCCGCCCGCACACCGTGGACGAGCTGTACCGCGTGCTCGACCACGCCCGGATGACCCCGGACGTGGGCTGCGTGCTGCTCACCGGCAACGGGCCCAGCCCCAAGGACGGCGGCTGGGCGTTCTGCTCCGGCGGCGACCAGCGCATCCGCGGCCGGTCGGGTTACCAGTACGCCAGCGGCGAGACCGCCGACACCGTGGACGCCGCGCGGGCCGGCCGGCTGCACATCCTCGAGGTGCAGCGGCTCATCCGGACGATGCCGAAGGTGGTCGTCGCCGTGGTGAGCGGCTGGGCCGCGGGGGGCGGGCACAGCCTGCACGTCGTGTGCGACCTGACGATCGCGAGCCGCCAGCACGCGCGGTTCAAGCAGACCGACGCCGACGTCGGCTCGTTCGACGGCGGCTACGGCTCGGCGTACCTCGCCCGGATGGTCGGGCAGAAGCGGGCTCGGGAGATCTTCTTCCTCGGGCGCGCGTACACCGCGGAGGAGATGCAGGCGATGGGGGCGGTGAACGTCGTCGCCGACCACGACGAGCTCGAGGAGGTGGCGCTGCAGGTGGCCCGCGAGGTCAACGGCAAGAGCCCGCAGGCCCAGCGGATGCTGAAGTTCGCGTTCAACCTCGTGGACGACGGCCTGATGGGCCAGCAGGTCTTCGCCGGCGAGGCGACGCGGCTGGCGTACATGACCGACGAGGCGGTCGAGGGCCGGGACGCGTTCCTGCAGAAGCGCGAGCCGGACTGGAGCCCGTTCCCCTGGTACTACTGACCGGACGCGCTTGCGCGGGTCAGAGGCCTATCGGACCCCCGGTGTGTGGCAGATGCGTGGCCCGAATCGCGAGCGACGCCGGCGAACCCCCCAACGTTGTCGATGGGGTTTCCCCCGCCCAGGCCAGATCGAGGCTCCCTGGACACCGTCGGGCCAAGCTCCTCGAG